>CAYLSP010000393.1:0-1515 GCA_964385935.1 uncultured Defluviitaleaceae bacterium | reverse complement strand
CGGGGATTTTGTCATTTCCGGCTAAAAATTCCTTTTTCAGTCGGTCAACCACATATAAAATTGTACGTTGTTTACTCTTTCCAGATACAGCGAGGAACGATTATCTATGCCCATTATGTAGTCCAGCGAAACATTGTACCCGTTATGAGCAAAAAAGGATAGGATAATCACGATGATTCACCCAGCCAGTTTTACGGTTACTTACACACCGGAGGATTGGACAAATCGGCTCAATCCTTTCATTTAGGGGAACAGTATGAAGAAGCATATTTACGCAAAGAGAGGGGTGCAGATTATAAAGCCCCGTCGACCGCTGGCAATTTCAGATGAAGAATTTTAGCCCTTTACCACAAGGCATTTATAAGGGACAACATTAAGTATATCAATCATTTGGGAGATGTCTATCTACACATTGAGGACAGGGTTTTCTGTAACGATTTTGCAAAGCGACACAACGATCCGGCAGAACGTGAAGGGCACTATTTGCATCCTATTTTCTGTCCGACGAACAGATACACGGACGTATTAAGGACATGGTATGCTATCTGACTGGTGCTGTGGTCTGGTCAAAATCACTGTATGAGCAGCTATTCGTTGCCGTTTTCCAACGGCATGTTTTTAGCTATTGGCCGAACGAATATGTGGAAGACTATGCTGCTGACGCCCTGTGGGATTCATTTTTTGGGGGACAAGAGGAATTGTCCAAAGTGCTTGAATTGCGCAGAATCACAGAACTGGATGCGCTTGTATATGGGGCAATGTAAGACTATGACCGTTTTGTGAAATCATCCTGCGCGGAGTGCAGGATAGGCAACCGCAGGGAAGCCAAAAAGCCACACCGCAAGGTGTGTTCAAAAAATGGCATAAAGACATTTTTCCGGGTTTGGGTGTCCCAACAAGCGGTTTGGAATTCCTGTAAAGGATATTCAAAACCATTGCTTGCCAAGATTATCCCGAATTCGGTATAACTGCGTAGAAAACCGGGTCAGCTCCGTCCCCCGAGGTTATGCGCTCCGGGCTTGCCGATAAACGAAAAACGGCAGACAATTAGCCGCCGTTTATCGTATAAGCCGTGGTAAGCGTAAGGTCTCTCCTCAGCGTTTCCTGAATTATGCTACAGTTTAACTATTAACACTTATTTAGATAGTTATTCCATTTACATAAATAGTTATTCACAACCCTAAAAGCTGCTGGAAAATAATTAACATTTTATTCCAGAAAGAACTTACCGTTTATAACTGCTAGAAGCTTAGTAAGTTATTATTATTTTCTAAATAATTTGTGCTTTTATCTTCCTTATATTTTTATTACAATACATTTTCCGGTTTAAGTACATCCAAAAACATCAGCAGTTTAACTCCGTCACGCACGCCCTGTAAGTAATATTCGAAATTTTCAATGCTCTCTCGAGCTATTTCACCCTCGTAATGTCGACGAATTGCCAGGCGGTCATCTTTATCCATCTGGATCAAGAGTTCGTCTACAATTTTTTGACTTTGTGCCTGCTGGTTAAAA
>CAYLSP010000392.1:0-1518 GCA_964385935.1 uncultured Defluviitaleaceae bacterium | reverse complement strand
CGGCAAAAGTTAAGAGATAATCTGATTTTGTGAATTTTCCGTTATATGTATCAACTTCTCTTTCCATCTGGGTAAGCCTTTTTTCAATCTCACGGTTGAGGATATCGTCACTAAGTTTTTTATTGTCATTATACATAGCGCACCTCATATTATGTTAATTATGTAAAACGCGCAGGAAACCCTGCGCGCTATAATTGATATTATTCGTTGACAGCGTCTTTGAGCGCCTTACCCACTTTAAATCTGGGGGCTTTGGAAGCGGCAATCTGCATAGGTTCGCCGGTTTGGGGATTTCTTCCCTCTCTGGCGGCTCTTTCGGCCACATCAAAGGTTCCAAAGCCAACAAGCTGAACCTTTCCACCCTTTGAAAGTTCTTCTGTCACAACCTCTTCAAATGCCTTAAGGGCCTTTTCGGAATCCTTTTTGCTAAACCCGGTTTTTTCGGCAATAGCAGCAATAAGCTCTGTTTTGTTCATAAAATGTTTCCTCCTCATTTCGTTTCGTTATTTCCCTTTATACCCGTTGCCACAAGGAAAATCAAGGCTGTTGGGGTTTTTCTTCAATTCTATTTATATATGTTTCCAAAGCGTTTGTCAAGGCAAATTCCGAATTTATTTGAAATTTACTGGATAAATTCGAAATTTCAAGCAGTATATTTCCCAAATCTGATTCATTAGGGGGGCATGTCCGTAAATTATCGACAATTCGACTTATGTTTTCAATGCTTTTTTCTGGCGAAAGGGAAGAATCCAGCTTCGCCGCCTTTTTCATGACCTTCTGAGCGCGAATAAGAGCCGGAAGAGATATGGGAACCTGACGGATATCCTCAAGCGGAGTTTTCCCCTTTTCAACCTGTTTGATTTTATCCCAATTCTCCAACACCTGATCGGGGTTATAGTCTTTTTTGTCGGCAAAAATATGAGGATGCCGCCTGATCATTTTCTCACAAATGCCGCCGATTACATCATTTATGTCGAACTTCCCTTCCTTTTCGGCTAATTTGGCGTGAAACACCACTTGTAAAAGCACGTCCCCCAGTTCCTCACAAAAGCCGTTGTCGTCTTTTTTGTCTATCGCATCAACAACCTCATAACATTCCTCTATTAAATTGATTTTCAGGCTTTCGTGGGTCTGTTCCAAATCCCAGGGACAGCCGTTTTCGCCAAGAAGCACATCCATAATTGCCTGAAAATCCTCAAATCTGTTTTTCATGTTTACCTCCATTATAGTAAAGACGAATATTATACAGTCTAGTTTAGCATAAGAGTTACTTATTTATTATTAAGCAACTCATTTTCACACTGTCTTGTATTTAAACCCACCATCGCTAGCAATAATTTGTCCCGTTATCCATTTTGCATAGGAACTATGCAAAAAAAGCACCAAATCCGCAGCATCATCGGGCGTTCCCCACCGTCCTGACGGAAACATTTTAGCCACTGAATCATAGGTTTCGCCGAAGCAATAACCCGTGTCATTAGGACCTGGATTAACACAATTAACCCGAACATTTTTATC
>CAYLSP010000391.1:0-1525 GCA_964385935.1 uncultured Defluviitaleaceae bacterium | reverse complement strand
GTTTTGGCTTCCATTTATTTTCAAATCGGAAAAAAACAGAAATACGCTTCCCTCATGAGAAGCGTTAATTTCCGCTTTTGAAAAAATGAATATTAGTCCGTTTTCAGAGGGAGTATCAGTTTTAAACCCCTCATTTATATACACACTGTTTTTCGCCTGATAAGAACTTCCCGAAACGGTTTCTGGAAGCAGAAAAAACGCTTCAAAGAAGAACACTGCAATAATAAGAGCAACGAAAACAGTCCGCCCCAAATTTCTCATTTGGTCTCTACCTTATCCTTTTTACGTATGAAATACCAAGTAATCATGGCAACAGAGCAAACAGCTATAATTATGAAGCGATAGCCGTATAAAAACCCGCCCGCCTGACTTATGAACATTGAGAAAACGTCTCTGAAAGATGCTAAAAATCCGTTCACAACATTTGAAAAGGGTCTAACGATTTCCGCATATCCGCTTAAATAACTTATGCCGGACATAAATTCAAGAATTCGATCCGAATTATAGGCGAGAAGCAGACCGCTCCCCAATAAAACGGAAATGACTCCGAATATTATGAACACAGCCGTATCGGCGACTTGAACCCTTCTATCGCTGATTTGTGGTATGTCGTCAAGTCTTGTCATAACAGAAAGGACAAAACCTTCGGGTGCTTCATAAAGAGGGGCAGTTGAGAGAGTCGTTGAAATCTCGTCATAAATCATGAAGTCGGCTTTGCATTTTTCGCAAACCTCAATATGAGCAATGAGGATTTTTGACTCTTTTTCGGTCAGAGCGTCGTCTAAATATTTCATCATTAGCGTATCAATATTTTTACATTCCATAGGATTCACCTTCTCTCATGCCTAAAATCATGCCTTTGAGCATTTTCCGTCCCCTAAAAATCCGATTTTTGACTTTTGAAAGAGGTTCTTCAATAACGTCTGATATCTCCTGATAGCTAAGCCCCTGTTGGTGGTAAAGGATAATGGGAATGCGATACATATCGGGAAGGCTTCCCACTATGTTTTGCAGAGCCTGTTTTTCCTCAGCATCAATAAAGTCGGATTCTGGCGTGCCGTTTGAAGTAAGTTCATAGTCGATTTCATCAATTGGCGTTGTTTCTTGTTTTTTCTTTCTTCTGTAATCAATAACGTGATTTGTAGCGATACGCATTATCCATGTAGAAAATTTATAGTCGGGATAATATTTATCCAGATTTTTATAAACCTTAATGAAAACCTCTTGAGCAAGGTCATTTGCCTCGTCCCGGTCATTAATCATTCTTAAAACCACGGAATAAACAAGGTTTTTGTACCTTGTCACAAGCTCTTCAAAATAATTTTTGTCCTCGTTCAGACATGCTGTAATAAGTTCATAATCTGACATTTCAGACAGCTTTGCGTTAACCATACGCTCTCACGCTCAATCTTTATAAATTCTGATGCTTTTCTTTTCTTTAAACAATATACGAATGTCGGCTTCAAAAGTTTATAATAAATTTTAATCCTCAAAAGGAATGGTTTTCGTTCTTCTGTCTTTGGGG
>CAYLSP010000390.1:0-1527 GCA_964385935.1 uncultured Defluviitaleaceae bacterium | reverse complement strand
GCACAGATGATTATATGGTAAAACCCGTTGACCTAAACGAGCTTGTTTTGCGGGTAGCGGCATTGCTTCGCCGCGCGAAAATAGCAAGTGAGAAAAAAATAACCATTGGCAGTATCTCGCTTGACTACAACTCATTTACAGTAATGGTTGATGGCACAGCAACCACCTTGCCAAAGAAAGAGTTTCTATTGCTATTTAAGTTGTTGAGCTTTCCGGGCAAGATATTCACGCGACTTGAGCTACTCGATGAAATATGGGGAATGGATATTGAAGTTGATGAGAGAACGGTAGATGGGCATATTAAAAAGCTTCGGAAACGATACGATGACCGACCTGAATTTCGACTTGTTACCTTGCGCGGAATTGGATATAAGGCGGAGAAAACGCTATGAAAAAATATATTTCTAAGTCAATAAGAGCAAAAGGCACAATAGCGGCAATTATTATTTTGTGTGCTGCTTGTATTATATCGTTCATAATAACCATTTTTATTTTTTGGTTTTCCATTAAGCTTGGTATTATAACTGAATACACCCACGCATCTATGGGTATTTTTTCTCTTATTTCTCTGATTTTGTGTGCGGTAATCGGCAGCCTACTGCTCTTTTTGGCACTTAACCGAATTACCAAACCTATTATCCATATCAGCGAATGTGCCCAAAAGGTGGCGAGCGGAGATTTTTCGGCAAGAGTTAACCATAGCGGCAAGGACGAGATAGGCACTCTTTCAGCTAATTTTAACAGTATGGTAGACGGACTATCCAAGATGGAATACCTACGTAAGGACTTTATGAGCAGCGTATCTCATGAATTTAAGACTCCCATAGCCGCTATACAAGGCTTTGCAGAGCTTATTTGCGACGATAACCTTACGACTGCGGAACGGCTTGAATACAGTCGTATTCTCAAAGAAGAAACAACACGGCTATCTAAGCTTTGCTCAAATATGTTAAGACTTTCGGGGCTTGACAGCGGTACGGTGGTATTAAAGCCTACCCACTTTGCCCTTGACGAGCAAATACGAAAAGTCATTGTCCTGCTTGCCGACTTGTGGCAGGAAAAGGGTTTAACGATTGATACTGAACTTGAAAAAATCGATTTTTATGGGGATGAGGGGCTTTTGCATCAGGTATGGCTGAATTTACTGGATAATGCCATAAAGTTTTCCGAAAAGAACGGAAATGTAAGCGTTTCTTGTATAAAATCAAACGACCTCGTTGTTGTTTGTATCAACAATATGGGTAAAATAATAGATGAACAAAACAATCAGAGGGTATTTGAAAAATTTTATCAATGTGATAAATCTCACAGTCAAAGCGGAAACGGCTTAGGACTTTCCATTGTTAAAAGAATTGTTGATATTTCAGGCGGTGAAATTTCCTTTGAAAGTAATCCCCATAACGGAACAACTTTTAAAGTGAAATTAAATTGCTAAAAGTAAATTAGGACACATTCAGGTCAAAGAGTATTGATATAATACTTACAAATAAGAAGGAGGAGATTTCCTATGAAAAAGAAAACAATTGG
>CAYLSP010000389.1:0-1527 GCA_964385935.1 uncultured Defluviitaleaceae bacterium | reverse complement strand
ATAATAAGTTTTAAGGAAATGTTAATAATACGTTACAAAAGGGTGAAATGCTTGGAAAAGATAAAAAATTTATTTGGTTCATTGATTCAAAAGAATAAAAATCTATTTGATTCGTTGACTCAAAAGAATAAAAATTTATATAGTTCACTGCTTAAAAAGAATAAAAAGAGAATAACACATAAACAGAGTAAATATTTAACGATAATGTTGATTCCTGATTCTTCGGGAAAGGTTAAAAGCCTTAAAATACCTCACTGGGTTTTGCATATGACCTACAGTTTGGCTGCTGTTGCTTTAATGATTGTTATTATTTCAAGTCAGCAGGTTAGCTATTTTGCGGAGAGGTTGGACGAATCGGCTGTTCAGCTCAGTGAAACCATAAAAGAAAAGAACGAGATTGAGGGAGAAAAGGCTCAGTTAGAAACCACTTTTAAGCAGGAAAAAAATAATTTGGCCTCGGCTTTTCAGGATGAGAAGGAAAAGCTTATAGACGAAAAAGAAACTATAGAAAATAAAATTAACAGCTTTGAGTCAAAAGTTGAAGATTTGCAGGAAAAAATAAGAGAAATTGATAAAATCAAACAGGAAATTTATGACAAGATGGGGGATTTGAAGGAGATCGGCGCGCCTATTACGGTGGCGCTTGCGGATAATTCTGAGGACGACTTGACAGACCCCATGGGCGGACCATATGTTCCCGCCGATTCCGGCTCTTTTGACGTGGTTTTGCAAAGTCTTGAAATGAAGCTTGAACGAGATATTGAAGAACTTAAAATACTTAATGAAGCGGCCACGGAGGTTGTACCGTTTTTAAGGGCATGTCCGACGACTTGGCCTGTTTCGGGAAGAATCACTTCTTGGTTCGGCAACAGAAGCAACCCATTCGGAGGTTCTTCTGCTGAAAATCACACAGGGCTCGATATAAAATGTTCAACAGGAACTAAAATTGCCGTTACCGGGGATGGTGTTGTTACTTTCTCGGGATGGAAAAACGGATATGGAAATGTTGTTATTGTTAATCACGGCTATGGTTTTTCCACTTATTATGCGCATAATTCTAAGTTGTTGTTATCTGTGGGGGACAGAGTTTCCAGAGGGGATATTATTGCCCTCGCCGGAAGCACGGGCAGAAGCACAGGCCCTCACTGTCATTATGAAGTGCGGATTAACGATATACCACAGAATCCGTTGAATTATTTGGATTAAGATTAAGCCAGGAGGGGAAATAATGTTTTCAAAACCTTCAAAGACCACTACCACAAGCAACGATAAAACCACCGGTACAATAATCGGTGAGGGAATTATTATTGAACAGGGAGTTATAAAAGGTTCGGGGAATGTTCGCATAGACGGAAAATTCTCGGGCAGCATTAATCTGGACGGACATATTATTGTGGGGACAACAGGGGAAGTTGATGGCGAAATAAGGGCTGAAAGCGGTCTGTTCGCCGGAAAGTTCAGCGGGAATATGTTCATTAAGGAGGTTGTTCATCTTGCGCCGGATTCTTCTGTAACGGGGGATATTGA
>CAYLSP010000388.1:0-1536 GCA_964385935.1 uncultured Defluviitaleaceae bacterium | reverse complement strand
GCCATTTTCTTTGCCGCATCCTCTATTTCACGGACAGGAGTAATAATAGACCTTCTGATTAATATTACAGTTCCTATAGCTAAAAGAAGAGTAAATACGGTAACGAAAAATACAATCGTCCGTGCATTGTATCCTGCTTTTGCGGCATCCTCTTTTTGATGAGTTGCCAAATCCTTTACGGCATCGGCAACCTTGATAAGCTCGTTGACTGCGATGTCAAAGGTGGGAACATATTGTTCCTCAAAAATTTTAAGGGCTTTCTCGTCATTTTCCGGTGACCATGCAGCATTTAATATATCGGAAATTTGCTTTCGCAAATCTACCGCCTTGCTTAAAGCATTTTCATACGATGCCATCAAAGCCGGGTCAGTTCGAGCGTTTTCCTTGTAATTGTCAATTGCTTTTGAAAGATTCTGAGCTTCCAAATTGGCTTTGTCGAGCAAGGAAAGCGTATTATCTCTGTCGGGAGTGGCAATGGCTTCGGTCAAATACCGCTCAATCGACACCATATCGCGCCTAATCTCCCAAATATATTCGGTATTGGGAACGGTTTTGGTTGCGTACATGTCCACAATTCTGTTTAGCGTTCCTATATTCATAATGGAAACCACGCCGAGAATTACTGCCATTACAAGAATTATTCCAAAGCCTAATACAAGCTTTGCGCTGATTTTTAAGTTTTTCACTTAGCTTTTCCTCCGTTGTCTATACGTTGTAGCTAAAAGCCGAAACGAGCACTCTTAAACGGTATTTTGATAAAATCACCTAAAAAATAGGATATTTAATTAAAATAACGTGTGTTGCCATAGTTAGCGGCTATGTTACTTTTTTGCTTCACATAATAGTCTTTCTTTTCTTTCTGCAAAAAATACCATAACAGAATTATTTTATCACTGCAACGAAACATTGTCAACAAACAAACAAGCAAAGCCGAACAATATTTTATACTTTATTAATTGTAATTTAACATAATTTTGCTTCAGCATAAAAAGTGAAATTTACCGAAGTAAAAAGTGTAATAAATATATTGACTTATTATTTATGTTGAGATATACTTATAAGGCAAGATTGATGAAGCTTTAGGCAAGGTAGCGAAATAATAGCACGATTTCCGTAGCGAAATCGACCTCAGATGCGCCAGAGAAAATCTCCTAATTTATTTATGCGAATATGGCGGAACTGGCAGACGCGTATGGTCCAGGGTGCGTTACCTTGGTGGAAAATGGAGTGCAATAATAAATGGAAATCCAAACAATGTGTGAGTTTCTTTCTCATCTTAGTGACAAAGAATCCAATAAAATAACAATAAATAATGACTCACAAGCAATAACTGCTTTGGAAGAATTAGCATCGTTAAACCTTATCGAGGGCATAGAAATTGTGAAACATAGTCCTCTTGATTTTCCTTCCTGTCAAATAGTTGGCAAAATAAAAGTTACTGAAGCCGGCAAACAATTCCTTAAAAATAACGATGAATTTCGGATGTAAAATTCGGTTTTCATATACTGGGACCTATGGCGGAACTGGCAGACGCGT
>CAYLSP010000387.1:0-1541 GCA_964385935.1 uncultured Defluviitaleaceae bacterium | reverse complement strand
TTTTTAACTCTGTTTAAAAGCTCCGTTCCCTCTTCCATAATTGTTAAATCTGCGCCAGTGTTTGTATCAAAAACGCCGTCAAAGCCAAGTCTCTTCAAAGCGGCAGCCATTTTCCCGGTTACTCTTGAACCCATAGGCATGTCAAATTCTTCGCCTAAAGCCACACGAACTGCCGGAGCGGTCTGAACTAAAACGACTTTATCTGGGTCTTCAAGGGCTTTCCAGACCATTTCAGTATGGTCTTTTTCTCTAAGAGCCCCAACGGGACAAGCGGTAATGCACTGACCGCACATAATACAAGCCACGTCGTTCAAGCTCTTATCAAACGCAGAGCCGATAGTTGTTCTGAATCCTCTGTTTTTAGCCTCGATAACGGAGGTAGTCTGGTTTTTGCAGACAGCCACACAGCGGCGGCAAAGGATACATTTATTATTGTCTCTGACAATAGACGGAGAAAAATCGTCTATTGGATGGTCGATATTTTCACCGGCGAAATGAGCGTCATCAACGCCTAATTCGTTAGCTAATGTTTGAAGCTCGCAGTTAGTTGACCTGACGCAGGAAAGACATTTCTTTTCGTGGTTTGATAAAATCAGCTCAAGATTAGCCTTTCTGGCGCGTCTGACAGCCGGAGTATTCGTTTTAACTTCAAGACCTTCGGCAACAGGATATACGCAGCTTGCCTGTAAGGCTTTTCCGCCTTTTACTTCAACAAGGCACATACGGCACGCGCCTATTTGGTTTAAATCCTTTAAATAACATAGAGTGGGAATGGTGATTGAGGCCTCTCTTGCCGCATCCAATATTGTATAATTGGAGGGAACTTGCAGACTTTTCCCGTCAATTGTTATATTAACAGTTTCCATGAGATCTTCCTCCTATACTTTATTTGTGAGAAATGGCTTTGAATGGGCATTTCTCAATACATGCGCCGCATTTAATACATGCGTTAACGTCAACTGAATGAGGTGATTTTCTTTCACCTGTAATAGCGTTAACAGGGCATGATTTGACGCAAAGAGTACAGCCTTTACATTTGTCAGGGGAAATATATACATTGACAAGGGCTTTACAAGCTCCTGACGGGCATCTCTTTTCCTTTACATGGGCTTCATACTCATCCCTGAAATATCTGATAGTCGATAAAACCGGGTTTGGTGCAGTTTGTCCAAGACCGCAAAGGGCGGCGTCTTTTATAGAAGCGGCCAATGTTTGAAGTCTTTCGATATCTTCTTCTTCGCCGCGACCCTGTGTGATTTTCTCGAGAATTTCAAGCATACGCTTTGTTCCGATACGGCAGGGAGGGCATTTTCCGCAGGATTCTTCAACAGTAAATTCAAGGAAGAATTTCGCGATATCAACCATACAGTTGTCCTCGTCCATAACAATGAGTCCACCTGAGCCCATCATAGAGCCGATTGCAGTAAGAGAGTCAAAGTCGATAGGTGTATCAATTAATGAATAAGGAATACATCCGCCGGAAGGACCGCCTGTCTGAGCCGCTTTGAATTTTTTATCGTTGGGGATTCCGCCGCCGATAT
>CAYLSP010000386.1:0-1542 GCA_964385935.1 uncultured Defluviitaleaceae bacterium | reverse complement strand
AGCTCGACTTCACCATTTTTACTTACAAATACAGTGCTCAACTCCACTTTATATCTGCCGTCTCTGTAGGTTAATGGCAGATCCCAATAAAAAGACTTTGGTTCCGTGTAAACAACTTCCGGCTCATACTTGGCGGCGGTTAGGCTAATTGTATTTGTATCTTCATCAAAATCAACCTTAGCGCCCAAATTCTCCGCAATAAATCTGGCAGAAGTATAATTTGAATTATTATAATTAAGGACATGCATATTTTCCGGCAATTCTTTAACAACACCATCAAATTCTATCTTAACGGAATCATTGTCTTTGACTCCGAACAAAACAAGATTAAAAGCATTAACGCTTACAGCACCCATGAGAAAGGTTGAAATGACAGCGCCAGCAAAGAAATATTTCAAGTTTCCATTCTTCATATTTTTACACCTCTCATTCCTTCCCGATTTCTATCTTCGGCAGCTTTAACAGCAATTCAACATGTTCACCCTCACTACTTTGCGAATGGCCGTATGGTATGACAACTTTAACTTCATCTGAATTAACTATCTTTACTTCATCAAATTCAAGTTTCGCTTCACTAACTGTTCCCAAATCCTGTACCCAGTCAATCCTATTATCATATCTTGCATAATATTTTTTGCCCTCATAATCAATGTAAGCTTTCTCATAATCAAAGTTGGGCTTGTCTACTACATTTTCAATAGTGTAATAAAGGATAGGGTAGCTCCCAAATAAAAAGCCGTTGACTGTCATTTCAATATATTTATCTTCATATTTTATGGGTGCTTCCAAATAAGCTCCTTCTGCATTTAATTCCTCGTAAACAACCTTTTCATGCTCCTGACTCTTAACCTTAATAGAATTTGTTTTTTCGTCGTATTCAACTTTTGCGCCTAGTCCCTCTGCTATAAATCTTGCAGAGGTATAGTTATAGTCAAGATAATTCATAACTACATAATCCCCGGTCAAAATTCTGGTTTCTCCATCAAAAAGGATATTAACATCCTTATTCCAATAAACTTTTCCGATTAAATCGGCAGTTTTCGCAAAGGCCGTTGCCGTTCCAATAACTAAAAGTCCGGCCAGAAATCCTGCCATAACATACGCTAGCTTTTTCATGCCTTATCCTCCTTATTTTATTTTAGAAAGAAAAAACCCCTTTCGGGGTCTTTTCTTATATTAGTTATTACTAAAGACTATTTAGGGTTATATTCAGCAGTTTTTGTTTCTGGATCCCAGCCAACTTGTACGCCGAAAGCGTCGCCAAGTTTTCTGAATGGGATATACATTCTGTCGCCGATAATCTGAGCTTTAACAGGCTTTCCATCGTTGTCTATCATAGTGATAGAAGCGCCATTAATGATCATCTGGTCAGAACCTTCTTTGAATACAACGACTCTGTTTCCGTTTGTTCCGGAGATAATTGTGCAAGTTGCAGCAATTGGATCCCAGATAACGTTATTTTTGTCAATACCGAGAGCTACAGAGATGAAACGAACAGGAACGAACATGCTAGATTCAACGAGTTTTGTAGGAGCTTCTAAT
>CAYLSP010000385.1:0-1573 GCA_964385935.1 uncultured Defluviitaleaceae bacterium | reverse complement strand
GTCAGCTTCTATTTTCAGTTTAACCCTTCCAGCATCCTCTGAATTGTTTGAACTAACGCTGTCATTCTTTGTTTCGGCATGAGCCACCAGAACATATTTTTTGCCCTGCTGTCCCATGCGTTCCAGAACCACCAGATTATTCCCCATATCGTATCGTTTTTCTGAAATTGGGTCTTCTCCGGTAAAATATATGTCTTCCGACGAAAATGTTATGTTTTGCTGAATTATTGAATACAAATCGTTAAACGTCAAAGTAACTGTTCGTTCGAGATCAATAACGGGCGAAAAATCCAGTCTTACTATGGAAAGATCAGGGAAAACATAGACACTAGGTTCCTCACGGGTAGAAATGAGATCCTTCGCACCTTCGGACACAATGACTTCATAGTTTGAACCCAGAAGCTCGATATTATTTTCAAATACAGGGCCGTAACTCAAAGTGATTGTACTGCCTGAGCTTGAGAACAGAGCTTCTTCAAGACGGATAAATCCACCTGTTTCCACTTCAAGATTTTCAGGCCCAATAGCGGCAAATTGAGGTTTAAGTACTCCGCCTTTAAAATAATAATCAAACTCCACGCTTTCTGAGGAGGGCAGATGAACAAGGCGCAAATTAATGGCAGTAACATCATCCTTAATAGGCTCAAAGAAGGCAACAGTGCGAACATCACGTCCTGCAATCCGATTAATATGACTGGTATCTAAGTTGTATATGTTTCCGTCAGAATCAGTCAGAGTTAAATTATAGGTTTCCCAGTCCAGATAGCTGTCGAAATAGAAAACCGTGGCCGCGCTGTCAACAACAAATTTCGTTATGCCTATTTCAGTCCCATTTAGGGTTCTGTAGTCTGAGACATAAGTAAAATTTGTATTGTTAGAGCCGTCTGAGGAAAGGGCAACCACGGTTGTGTTTCCGCCCTTGAAAAATTTTTCTGTTTCCCTAAGTTTATTAGTCACGTTTGTTAACAAAAATATTGAAATTCCCGCCGCAACACCAAGAATAGCAATGGCTATGAAATAAACGTTCTTTGGAAGCTCGTTTAAATAATTTTTGGTTATGGGCGTTATTTTCAGCTTTTTTAATTTCTCTGACTTATCAGCAACTTCCAGAATGGGTTTGCCGTCCGGCTCTGCCCCTATTACAACATCGGGGGGTTTTTGTTCCAGAACGGTTTTTGCCTCCAATTCTACGGCCTCAAATTCAAAATCTGCCTCCGCATCCTGTTCCAGAAGCTTTTTTATCTCGTCGTCAATATTGTCCTCAGAGACAGAAAGACTTTCCATAATTCCGCTTTCGTCACTTTCAATTGTTGAAGACAAATTACCAAGCATTTTATTAAATTCTTCTAATTGGTCGCTTGAAATGTCGTCAAAAATATCGGATTCAAATTCTTCGTCCTGCTCAAAATCGTTATCTGGCTCATTGAAATCGGCCAATCTAATCACCTGCCTTAAAGAATTACATTATCGCCTGCTTTTCTTCTTCTTCTCCAGCAACAAATCGGAGGTTGACATTGTTTTTGCCGTATTTTCAGGCTCGTTTTTAATAGATTTTTGGGCTGTTTCAGCACCG
>CAYLSP010000384.1:0-1575 GCA_964385935.1 uncultured Defluviitaleaceae bacterium | reverse complement strand
AAGTTGGTCTTAAAAAGAGAGAAGAAAACAAAAATTATACAGGCGACGAGGAATTCAATTCCTATTTAGCTGTTATATTCCCTGATGACGAACTTTATATTATGGATTATAACAGAATTGTAAAGAACCTGAACGGAAACGATTTTGACCAGTTTATGGACAAAGTTAAGGAGAAATTTACAGTTGCTGAGTATACAGGAAACGGTTGTTGTCAGCCGCAAAAACGCCATGAATTTGGCATGTATCTTGAAGGAAAATGGTACACATTAACTGCAAAATCTGAATATATTGATGAAGCCGACCCTGTGGCTTCTCTTGATGTTTCTATTTTGCAGACAAACCTTCTTGCCCCAATTCTCGGAATCAGTGACCCAAGAACAGACAAAAACATTGATTTCGTTGGCGGAATGAGAGGCTTAAAAGAACTTTCAGACAGAGTTGATAGCGGTGAAATGGAAGTGGCGTTCAGTATGTTCCCAACATCTATGGATGAACTTATTAACATTGCCGACGCAGGAAAAATCATGCCTCCAAAATCAACTTGGTTTGAACCAAAATTAAGAAGCGGTCTGTTTATCCACCGTTTGTCATAATTATTAAAAAAATTCCCCGGCAAAACCTGGGGAATTTTTATCATAAATAATATAATATTTGAAGGTGTTTGAATGAGAAAATTATTATTAATATTGTTAGCCGTTTTTGTTTTTTCAACTTCCGTTTTTGCCTCTGAGCTTAACTCACCCTCAATCATTGGAAACACCTATTTTGATGACTTGTTTAATAGCGCAAACTATACAAGAGAATTTACTGTCCTCCCTACAGAGGGAAAAAACCTGAATATTTACGTATATAACAACGGTTCAAATCCCATTGAGGTCAATATAGGCATTGGCGGAATATCCATTACAGGATACCCAAAAATAATTCAACCGGGACAATCAATTACATATAGTTCCGCTAGTATAATGTATGAAGCTTCATGGACGTTAATCATCAATGACCGAACAGGTGCTAAAATCAGCGGTCAAGTAAGAGCAAGGCAATTTGATTAATTAAAATGGGCTGTCTCGCTTATTTATTAGCAAGACAGCCCATTTAAAAATTTAATCCGCTTCCGCAAACGTAATCCCCATAAGTCGGCAAACCTTAACAAGTTCGTGGTCAGGGGTTACATTTTTATTATTAGAAAGGACATCGGAGAGAGGGATGGAACACATTTCTCCATGATTCAGGGCAACCATTTTTCCGAAGTCACTGGTTTCGATGAGCTCTACGGCTTTAATTGCGTATCGGCAGGATAAGACCCTGTCTGCGGGAGAGGTTTCACCCCCACGCTGGATATGACCGAGTTGGACGCTTCTGACTTCATAATCGATTCGGGATTGCAAGTCATGGGCTATTTTCGCGGCCACTCCTCCGAGGCGAATCTGGTCTGGGGAATCTGCGACAACTTCACGGACAGTCTGAGTTCCTCCGGCTTCTCTTGCTCCTTCTCCGGCAACAATGATAGTGAAGAATTTTCCTTCCATTTCTCTTTCTTTAATCTTGTCAATAATTTTTGAAAGGGAATAGGGC
>CAYLSP010000383.1:0-1577 GCA_964385935.1 uncultured Defluviitaleaceae bacterium | reverse complement strand
TGGCAATAAAGAGCATTGCCGCAATAGCTATAATTCTGTATTTGTGCTTCCTTTCCAGTCCATTCCACTTTTCAAGTGCCTTTTGAAAAGCAGAGCGCAGTCTTTCCTGCATTTCATCACCTCTATTTCAAGATACAAAATACCAAATCACAGACTAAATTTGCATTCTCATTAATTCCTGGTATGCGTTTAAAACTTTATTTGTTACTTGGATCGTGAAATTTAAAGAGGCGCTTGCTTTTTCCAGAGCAAGATTAAGTGCCACCATGTCGTCGGTTTTGCCGGCGGCATAGTCAAGCTGCAATTTTTCGGCCTGGAGCTGATATATATTTGTCTCGTTATACATATCAAGAAAGGCGTTAAAAATTGTTTCGAAAGAATTTTTTGAATTAGTTTTTGAGGCAGACTGGTTCGCGTTAAGTTTTGACGTTGGGTCTAATATTTGAATCCCCGGCAGGGACTTGCTCTCAATAATCATGTTTCTTCCTCCGATTTATTTAATTATTTGCTTATTTCCATAGTTTTGGCAATCATACTTTTCGTCAGATTCATAGCCGTAATGTTTGCTTCATAAGAGCGGGAGGCCGAAATCATGTTAACCATTTCAGTAACGATATTTACGTTGGGTTTTGTTATATAGCCATCCGCGTCAGCCTCTGGATGACCGGGTTCATATACCTTTGTGCCCTCAGATTCGTCTTCAACGATACGACTGACTCTTACTCCATTTCCTGAAACGCTCTTGCTCATTGCGTCGTTAAGATATTTGGAGAAGGGGGACTGTGTTCTTTCCTGAAAAAGCGCAATCTTACGCTTATAGGGAGTTCCTTTTTCCGTTTTAGTGGTATCTACATTTGCAATATTCTGGGAAATAATATCCATTCTGAGCTGCTGCGCGCTCAGGCCAGTTGAGCTAACATTAAGAGAGTCGAAAAATCCCACGGTAATTCCTCCGTTTCACCTTATTTAATTGAATTAAGAACTAAATTCAGTCTTCTGTAATTATTAATTACAGAGTTGGCCAGAAAATCGTATCTAACAGAATTCTGATAAGCGTAAAGCATTTCCTGCTCTATATCCACATTGTTGCCGTCAAGTCTGTAGCTGAAATTTTCGTGTTCCGTCCTTATTGTTGGAGCTAATTTTGAAAAATTGAGTTTTCCTGTAGTTTTAGCTTCGTCAAGAGCTTTTGACAGATATTCTTCAAACTGAACCGATTTTTTCTTAAAACCGGGAACATCTGAGTTGGCTATATTGTTATTTATAACGTCGCCCCTCACAACTGAAGCCTGAAGAGCGGTTCCTAATATATCATTTATAGAAAACATATTACTGAGCAATTTAAACACCACCTGTAAATTTATATCATCTTTCATAGTTTTGCTAGTATATGCGATATTATGAAAAAACTACTGGCAGATTTATAGGAAAAAATTGTTTGTTAAGCCAAGCGGCTCTATTTTCCGATATCAGTTCTGAACCTTGAATTTTGAAATTTTATATCTTTTGCCGCAAGATAAGCCTTTTCGCGGGCTTCTTCCAAAGTGTCCGAAATTCCGCAGACGCCTAATACTCTT
>CAYLSP010000382.1:0-1587 GCA_964385935.1 uncultured Defluviitaleaceae bacterium | reverse complement strand
CCCTACCTATGCCTGAAAATTCATCTAATATATCCTGAAAAGTTTTTCCCGGGAAACATTCCTTCAAAAAATCATCAGGAAAATCCTTTATTTTTTCCATGGCCGTTAAATAAGCGCCTATTGGCATCTTCTTTATTTCAATGCCCCTGACTTTCTTAGCCGTAGGAATTGACAAAGCCTGCCTGTCTCTTTTAAACATTTCTCTCCCCCGAAATAGTGTCTTTTAATAAATATAAAAAAGACAACCCCGAAAGATTGTCTTTTCCACTTATTTATACATATTCTTTAAAATTTCAACATCAACCTGCTTTTCGGCAAATTCCTCCATAAAGAAACTATAATATGGATTTTTCCAGTTCCCCATTCCAAAAAATTCAGCCTCCTTCACACAGGCGATTAGATAAGCCACTTTATTATCCTCAGAAATCCCCCAGCCCGTACTATCCCCATAGGTCTCATTTTCCGAAATATTCACGCCTATAGCAAAACCAAGCTTTTCATAACTGAGAACATCCCCTCTGTAGTCACTGCTTCCAATGATCTGCACAGGGAAACCATTTTTATCATATGCCAAAAAGCTGACCGTGTAGTTTTTTATTGTATCCGCAAAAAGATTTTTAATTTTAGCAAACATCAAATCAGGATAATTGAACTTATCCGTCCTGCTCTGAACCTTAATTCCCGATTTTTCAACAATTACGAGCTGCTTCTCCTTAGCTTCCTCTTTACTTGCTGCCTTGTCTTTATCAGCGGCATCTTTTGCTTCCTCAGCCGCCCGCCTAGCTTCCTCAGCAGCAGAAATTTTTGTTAGCTCATCCTCCAGCTTCTTCTTTTCCTCTAAAATAGTGGCATTTTCCTGCTTTAAAGAAACATTCTCACTTTTCAATGCGGCGTTTTCCTCATTTATTTTATCAAAATCTGCCTGAGAAACTCCACAGCCGCCAAGAAAAACACAGCATAGCAATAATGCAAAACAAATTTTCTTCATAGACATGACCTCCATTTGTATAAATTATACGAAATATACAGAGCCATGTCAATAATCGAAATTAAACATTAACGGACTCTATGCTGTCAAGCCAACTTAAATCTGCTGCACCGTTACTGTCTTTCTGCTCACCCGGTCTATTATCAAAAAGCCTTGAAGTAAACGTCCCAACCAGTTGATAAGTGTTAATATCTCCCGAATCTCCTCTGGTCTTAACCCCCGACTCCTTTATTTCATTGACCGTAAACGAATACATTTTATACATGCGGTACTTTCCGTCCGCTCTCAAACATCTGAAAGTCACAGCAAACTGCTTATTTTCCCCCTGGGGATTCCATTTAAGAGAATTATCCGCCTCAGAAAATTCCCCGAAACCAAGTTTCGCCATCATATCCAGCGTAAGCTCCGCCAAAGTTATCGTCGAATTTAAACCATTCCACGACTTCATGTTTAAATAAAGCACGTCATCAGCATAAATTTTCGTTTCGCTAACGTCCGGCTCCTTGCTCATTTCCTGCGCCCAGGGCAAATCAAAACCCGCTCCAACTTCATAACCGCCGGAGTCGTTTTTTAAAACCGGAAAAAACTTTACCCGGCTG
>CAYLSP010000381.1:0-1597 GCA_964385935.1 uncultured Defluviitaleaceae bacterium | reverse complement strand
CAGAGCGGTCAATGTTTGCATCGACTAAAGCATGAACTGTAAAAGCTTCCCATCCGCAGGATGGGAAGCTTTTTTCGTATGTGTATGTAAGGGCAAAAGTGAAGTTTAACATAGGAAAAATAATTTTTTGAATGAGCAATACTCAAGCGTATGTTGCTAAAATTTTACTTATGAAAATTTACATTTTAGGATCAGTGCATAATTACTTTTTTCGATTAGTTGTTCGTATTCAAATTCTGGGGTTAAAACAGTCGGAGCGGTGTTTTTGATGGTTGCATCATTTCCTTGAATGATTAATAGCAATGAAATATCGCGTCTTGATTCTACAGTGGTTAAATTTTCCGTTTTTATTGCGGATATATTTTTTAATTCATTATAACTTATATCCAAAATATTATTTCTCAGAAAAGCACTGGATTTAGTAACTCCTTCGTTTGACAAAAGTAGCGTGCCTTTTGGTTCACTACTCTCGTCAATAAATAGTGCGATTAAGCCTTTTTTACCTACATTATCGCTAGAGTAGATTTCAATCGTTTTTTTTGCTAATGCACCATTTCGATATTCTTCAATCCAAACTGATATATCCTTTGCAGGCTGTGCCCATTCATAACGAAATAGATATCGCATTCCGACGTGCAAGGTGTTTTTTTCTAAACCATATTTGGTCAACTCGGCATTCATTTCTTGAGAGATTTCGTTTTGGAGGCTTATTTTTCCTTCATTTTCTTTCATGCAAGAAAATATCAGTAACAAAGTGAAAAGTAACGCTATAATAGCAATCATTTTTTTCATTTTTATATACTCCAAAGTTTAAAAAGATTATTTTTATTGTACCCCTGACCTGGGTCAGGGGTACAATAAAAAGGACTTAAATATTGTTGTCGAGCGTCTTATGCCAAGTGCTTGTTCCTCTTTTGAAATATACTGTGAAAGTGGCTCCTAAGTTCTTATAAGAACTTGTATAAACCCAAGGCGTTACAGTTGAGTAGCTAAATGTTCTTGCACCAGGAGACGGATATTTATCTGTACTACTTACAACCGTTCCAGTAGGATCTTGTCCATCAGCCCCATAGGTCAATCGTTGTTGGGTCATATATACATTACTTCCAATGGAAGTGCCGCTCCCTGCAGCTTGAACTCCTCCATAGCAGCGAGTAACCCTACGCGTACTACCTTTTAATGCTGAACCGTCTTCAAATACTACTGTCATATAAAGTTTTGCATACTTATTTCCATCCCATATTTCACGATAATTACTCCCCTTTTTGCTAAGGATTTTTTTAGTGAAATAGTCTCTTCAGGTGTTGTTGCAGCAATGGCTACAACTGTAGAGGTTTTTTCTTGGATACCTGAGGTTTCAATTGTCTTAAACTCCGCAGTTGTTCCATCATAGCTCACCAATTGGGCTTTTCTAAAAAAAGCATCAGGATTGAATTCTTCGCTAATATTCGCTTCAGCTGCAAAAGCTGTTGTTCCTAAAGAGAAAACGACAACAAGCGCTAATATAAAAGATAATGCTTTTTTCATCTTGTTTTCCTTTCTTTTTCTTTTTCTTAAAGATAGCATACTGATTTGTGTTATAATCATTACGTCCCTG
>CAYLSP010000380.1:0-1604 GCA_964385935.1 uncultured Defluviitaleaceae bacterium | reverse complement strand
CTTACCTTAATTAATAAAATCGACCTGCCCGACGCCGACACTAAAATGTTTATAAAAGAAATCGAGGACATAATCGGACTTCCTGCTGATGAAGCACCTCTGATTTCCGCTAAAACAGGCGAAAATATTGAGGAAGTATTTGAAAAGATTCTCAAAATTATTCCGCCGCCCAAAGGTGATGAAACTGCGCCTTTAAAGGCGTTAGTATTCGACAGCGTTTATGACCAATACAAGGGCGTTATAGTTTTTATAAGAATTTTTGACGGCGAAATTAAAAAAGGCAGTCAAGTTCGCTTTATGTCAAACGCCGTTGAGTTTGAAGTTGTTGAAGTGGGAATTTTCGCCCCCGGACGATTTATGCCCTGCGAAAGTCTAAAAGCGGGGAACGTTGGCTATTTTACTGCCAGTATTAAAAATGTTAAGGACACCAGAACAGGAGACACAGTAACGCTTGCAAAAAATCCAACGCTTGAACCGTTTCCCGGCTTTAAGAAAGTCAATTCAATGGTCTATTGCGGCATCTTTACTGCGGACGGCTCAAAATATCAAGATTTAAGAGACGCGCTGGATAAGCTTAAATTAAATGACGCCGCTCTGATGTTCGAGCCTGAAACGTCAATAGCCCTTGGTTTTGGCTTCCGCTGTGGCTTTTTGGGGCTTTTGCATCTGGAAATAATTCAGGAAAGGCTTGAAAGAGAATATAACCTCGATTTAATAACTACTGCGCCCAGCGTTGTCTATAAAATTTATAAAACGGACGGAACTATGATAGAACTTTCAAACCCAACCAGCTATCCCGATCCGTCAACAATTGAAAGAACAGAAGAACCAATTGTCAGGGCGCAGGTCATTCTTCCAAAAGACTATGTAGGTCCTATTATGGAGCTTTGTCAGGAAAGACGCGGAGAATATGAGGGCATGGATTATCTTGATTCAACAAGAGCCAGACTCACATATAAACTGCCTCTTAACGAAATTATTTATGATTTCTTTGACGCGCTGAAATCAAGAAGCCGCGGTTACGCTTCTTTTGACTACGATTTAATTGGATATGAGCCTTCTGACCTTGTTAAGCTGGATATCATGCTGAACAAGGAGCAGGTTGATGCACTTTCGTTTATATTGCATAAATCAAACGCCTATGAGCGGGGACGTAAAATGACTGAAAAACTGAAAAAAGAGATTCCGAGGCATCAATTCGAGATTCCGATTCAGGCCTGTATAGGGCAAAAAGTTATTGCCAGAGAAACTGTTTCGGCAGTCAGAAAAGACGTGCTAGCAAAATGTTACGGCGGCGACATTTCGAGAAAAAGAAAGCTTCTTGAAAAGCAAAAAGAGGGTAAAAAGCGCATGAGACAAGTAGGAAGCGTTGAATTGCCGCAAAAAGCATTTATGAGCGTACTAAAACTTGAAGATGAATAATTCCTTAGGGCTTTATATCCATATCCCGTTTTGTCTGCAAAAATGCAGTTATTGCGACTTTTTGTCGTTTAAGGGAAGCGCCGAGGATATGGACGAATATTGCAAGGCGCTCATTAATGAAATAGTTGCTAAAGGCGGGCATAGGGTTTCTACTGTTTTTTTCGGCGGAGGAACTCCAACTT
>CAYLSP010000379.1:0-1608 GCA_964385935.1 uncultured Defluviitaleaceae bacterium | reverse complement strand
GTTATAGCCTAGTATGATTACATGCCGTCTTTATATTCCTCAACATCAACTGAGCCAATAGCTTTAATCCTAATTATAAGTTCATTCACGCTGCCATCACCTCCATTTTATTCACAAATTCTTCACATTTATCGGAAAACCATTTATGAAGCTGAATAAGCCCATATGCCAGATAGTCATGTTCACAAAATTCATATGCAGAAGTATAAACAACGAGCTTTCTTTTCCTTGCTGTCCGTTTGGATTTTGTGTAGGCCAATAGCTTCCAATCTATTGAGAAGCAGAAGTTCAACCATTTTCGAACTTCGTGTTCTGCTTCCATCACATACGGATTCTCGTTATGTGATAATTTATATTTACGACCATGCTCATACGCCAAGCAAAAATAATTGTTGATTACATCGTCCGTAAAAACCATGGATTCAGTTTCATTGCTATCATCATAGTCGCTGTGAAACCCTGAAAACACCGACATTATTGCTCCGAGCATATTTTCGCAATATGAATCATAGCAGAGCGTATCAAAAAACTCTTGTTGTACAATATCGTATCTGCCAATGTCGTATAATTCCTTAGCAAGTGTTATAATGCCAATGATTTCATTAAATCCTTCTATTTCCATACAAGTTACTCCTACACATAGGCTACGGCTTTATGTACAGGGGAAGTTTTCCTCAACGTGGATATAATGCTGTTTGCTGTATAGTCGTTTCTTTCAAAGATGTTCGTATACAGTCCACTAATAGAATCAATATCCTCCAATTCAAAAGCGTCAAAATTAAGGCTTGACAGTTTAACTTCCTCACATCGAGACAGCCGTCCATAAATATTATTGTAAAGGTACTCTGTTCCAGTGCTCATTTCCGGCAAGCGAAATACATCCGCTTCCGAAACTGCTTTAAATAATTGATTTGTGCTTACTGTAATCATCCTTCTCCCTCATTTCTTAATTATAAAAAAGTTTAATAATCTCTCGACAGTAGAATTGTTGTATAAGACCTGTCGGCTTCGGTAATAATCCAAAACTTGTCACCAGATGTGCTTGTATATGCCGACAAAATTCGTTCACCTAACTTACGGGCATTGTCATTTGCCTTCCAATCTGCTTTGCAGACATCTCCCCAATCACCAGTCTGATGACGTTTAATGGCTGAAATTATATCTTCATGTATTAAAACCTCATTGGCACAAGCCGTTACGACAACTCTGCCAACCGGTAAGAGTTTTGTATTGTTTGTAATAGCATTCATGCGTTTTCCTCCTTATGTCAGCGATATAAAGCCTTCCGGTGTGAGAATGTTGAATATCATTTTATTTGTTCTTGTTTCAGTGATAGTGGTGGACATAACATCACCACGGATATTTGTGTTTTCTTCCTGTGTGGTATTATTTTCCTTAACAATCCTACCTTTGATGATATGTGTTGTATCGCAATCCACAAGACCGTTTATAAGACCAGAACCACCAATCAATCCAACTTGACCTAAATTTAAAGGAAGAAGCGGACGATTAGCGGAGCTATCCAATATATTCATTTCAAACAGTCGAGTAAAGCTAATTGACTTTTTCAACAGTTCAGCAAGCTCGGCAACGTAAAATTCCGCTCCA
>CAYLSP010000378.1:0-1620 GCA_964385935.1 uncultured Defluviitaleaceae bacterium | reverse complement strand
GCCTTGGTAACTATCTATATGCCTTACTTGAGTAGAAGCTAAAATTTCATTATTTTTATACGCCGACTTGCCCACACTGCCGGAACTTTGAACCTACATTTGAATCTTTGAAAAGAAGGTTGAGTCCTCTAGTCGAATTCAGAAAAATTAACTGTAACGATCAGAATGATGCACGACTTTGCCAAGAGAACAATGTTAGAGGCGTTCCATTTGTCAAATTCCTCTATCCTTCAAAAAAAGAAAACACCTACGTTTCAAAAGAGCTTCAGCCGCAGAAAAATATTAAGGCTCTTGAAGACTCCATATTCAAAGTCCTTCCTGATTATGTAGTGGCGCTTAAAAGTTTGAAGATGGTATTACCTCCCTCTTAACTGAAGGATGATTTAGGCAAGCATCGCGAGTATTTTATACTATTTACGTCATCGACCAAAGAGGTTCCTTTTTTTATAAAGACAATTGCAGCCGAAAACCTATCCAATACAATTATCGTACATAGCAACGATAGATCTGAAATAAGAGACCTCTTGAAAAGAGATGTTTCCGAGAATGCTCTTTTTTATTGGAACAAAAAATATGACATAGTAGTTAAAATGGATAAACCGATAAGCCATTCAAACTCCAAAACATTCGTGGAAGAATGTTCTTATAAAAGTAAGATTTTGGAGTCGGGAAAGCCCTCTGGTACTGGTCTTAAATTATCATGGAACAGGGAAGACATGCGCTTGAGATCAAAGTTTTATGAAAAATGGTTCCATAGTCCAACCAAGTATACTTTTGTCAAAGAAGACACTAACGCGCAAAAGTCTGTATTGACAATAATAGAAGGATCCTCGGAAATTTTCAAAGCATCAATCGACGAATCGGTTATCGACAAGATATTTTCGGAATATTTTAAAGAGGATCTTTAGTTTTCTTCTTGCTTGAAGTTATAATTAGTAAACCATTTCGTGTCGTTTCGTTTTTTAGCATGGTAGAATCAGGTATTTTCTTTTTCAATGGGCGCTTGTTAAGACAGTTCGACAAGTCGGCTTTTATGGTCTTTGAATAAATCTCTTCGAATTCGCTTATTTGATTTTGAGCAGATGTAGTGTCAATTTTTTCCTGCGTTTTTGGAACTGAAATTACATTTTCACTTGTTATAAATGAATCAAGTAACAATGATCTGGCTTGCAAATCAAATGAAGAGTTCGCAAAAATAATTTTGTGTGCTTCGGTTAGAACAGAGTGTAAAAGAGATCTATCAATGTTGGTTGGTAAAGTAAATCCCAATATATCCTCAAAAAATCCCATGATCACGTGGTATTCATAAACACACGGACAAAGCAGCTTCAGCAATTCAATAATAGAGAAGCATGCTTGAATGCTCTTAACTTCAAGCAAGTATATAAAGTGCTCAAGTAAATATTCCAAAAATAAAGCCTTCTGCTCGCTTTTTAGCGAAATGATTATCTTTGACAACTTACGAATATTTTCCTTCGATATCGATTCTATAAAAGCTATAATTGAAATCAAAAAATGAAAGAACTCGTCGGTGAATGGTGTCTGTGAAGGTGCCAAAAAGATGAACTGTTCGATAAAGTATAAATAATCTTGTGAATGTGGGGCTTCGTTTGAGCTACT
>CAYLSP010000377.1:0-1621 GCA_964385935.1 uncultured Defluviitaleaceae bacterium | reverse complement strand
CACGTTCGCTGCGTTGTCAATAAGGTTTTTGCGTCCGATAACATTGTTTAAGTAATCGCACTGGGGCTGAGTGCGCTGATCGTTCCAAAGAATGGCCGGACGAATAACGTTGTCGCCTTCATCAAGGGTTACCAGCCCGTGCATCTGCCCTGAAAAACTGACGGCCTTGATGTCTTCGGGGTTAACGGCGCTAACAAGTTCTTTTAAGCCGTCGGCAGTTTGGCTCCACCAATCTTGGGGTGCCTGTTCCGACCAGCCTTCCTTTTCCATGTACAAAGGATACTCTCTTGAAACAATCTTTAGTACCTCCCCCTTAGCGTTCATCAGCAGAAGCTTTACGGCTGTTGTGCCCAGGTCTACGCCTATATACATACCCATCCTCCTTTAATGTTGATTAATGTATCTGACAGCGGTCTGAGCCGCCACCAAGCCTTCGCCTACCGCCTTGCTTAGCTGATAAGGCCAACCGGTACAGTCTCCACAGGCGTAAACCCCCGGGATATTTGTTTCCATCAGCCGCGAAACCTTTACGCAATTGTCCTCCAGCTCGATGCCGGGGAAAAAGCTTGTTAACGGTAGCGATTCCTTTATAAAAAACACACCGCTAACTTCTATGTCCTCTTCTTCAAGCCGAAGGCCCGTAACAAAATCTCCCCCAAGCACTTGAATAGCGGCGCTTTCCACAACCTTCACTCCGTCGTTCAAACCATTCAGATTAACAGCATCCTTCTTGCTTCTATATAAATTTTTGTCCTTAACAAAAACTACGCTGCTGCAAACCTCGTTCAAGAAGTTAGCGTCTTCCACAGCTTCTTGAATCTGCCCAACAACAGCTACGTTCTTTCCGCGATAAAGCATTCCGTCGCAAGTGGCGCAGTAGCTGACGCCCCGCCCAAGAAACTCCTCTTCGCCATTAACTGTACTGCCTTTTGAAAGGCCAGTGGCGATAATAACAGTTTTGGCTGTGACAAAATTATTTTCTACATTTAACATGAAGTTGTCGCCCATTTGAATTACCTGAAGCACCCTGCCTTCATGAAGGTTTATTCCAAGCTGACTTGCCTGTGAATAGTACTCGTCAAGCAAAGCCTTTCCAGACTTGCCAAGGGCACCAAGATGATTATTTATTTCATGAGCTGTATAAAGATAACTGGTCTCTGGCCCCCGGCCAAAAACTGTAGCGGTTTTATTCCGCGCATGAACATTTATGGCAGCCGATAAACCTGCAGGCCCGCCTCCAATAATTGCTACATCTATAATATTTTCAGTAATTTGACTCATGTTATCTCCTCCTGAAAAATCATTATAGCCCACATCATTTAAGCTGTCTATTTTATTATTTTGTGCGTAAATATTTGATTGTCTCACAAAATATGTCAGATACTCTAAAGAAAATACAAATTAGTATCAAAAATGATTCTTGACAACAATATTTGCATAGTGTTATAAATGTTTATAATTGTATTAATGTCAGTAAAAAATTAGCCATAAATATTTGAGCGTTATAATAGAATTAATTATATTTATTTCTTGACGGGAAAGAAAAGCATGGAAGTTTGGGGTGAAAGTTATTGAACAGGTATAGTTATGTGGCGCAAAACGCTGACAGAAAAACTATTAA
>CAYLSP010000376.1:0-1629 GCA_964385935.1 uncultured Defluviitaleaceae bacterium | reverse complement strand
AAAAAAACTTCATAGGGCGGTAAATTGTCCCAGACAGAATTGGCTTTACCGGCTTGTTTTATTACAGCCCTTTCATACTTTTCAGCTTTTTTTATGGCCTCATCCAAATCGTCAAATCCGCCCATATATTCAGAACCTGAAAAAACGGAATATTTAAATTCCTCCTCAGCATTTTTCTTTTTATCATTTTTACTGTCCCCGGAAACCCAAAAATTTTTATCCAAACGGTCAAGGGCTTTAGCAAATAAAACAATACCGCCTGTTGAAATCGCAAAAAGTGATATCAATAACGCGATTAATGTCTTTTTCATAAAACACCCTCTTCCTTAAAGTATTATTTAGAATACACATCACAAATATGTATCGGCTAAAAAAGAAAAATAGAAAACCAAAACATTTTACCACACATTGAACAATTTTGACAAATAATTTAATACAATTCGGCTTTAACTTTCGTATAATTTCTGATATAATATATTTAATATTAAGAATTGGAGGCTATTGCTTATGGACGCTTATACCGAAGACTCCATTTTAAATCCCCCTGCAAAGGGAAAGCAGAAAAAGGTTCTTGTTTGCGTAACACCACAGTCAAACTGCCGACGGCTTATTGACTCAGGTCATGAAATTTCTCTCGAAACGGAAGGCGAGATGCACATTTTACATATATTACATGGTAATAACGTTTTTTCAGAAGGAGTTGGACTTTTGGAAGAACTTTTCGACTACGGCTCAAAATTAGGCGGAACAACCCACGGAATCTGCGGTTCTGATATACCAAAGACACTTATCAGTTTTATAAAAAAACATAAGATTACTCATATCGTGCTTGGATATCCCGGAGAAGATTCGACTTTTAAGGATGATACATTAACAAAAAAACTTTTAGATATGTTTCCTGATCTGAACATTAATATGGTGTAAAGATTACGACGATTCTGAATAGAGGTAGCATATGCTTTTAACTTGTAATAACATAAGTATTGGATTCGGAGTGGAAACCATTCTTGATGACGTTTCCTTTTCTATAGACGATGGCGAAAAAGTGGCAATTGTGGGCGTAAACGGCGCGGGAAAAACCACGCTTCTCAAAATAATTACCGGCGAATACGAAAAATCCGGCGGCGAGCTGTCTATCAGAAAAGACGTTAAAATCGGATATTTGTCCCAAATGACGGGGCTTGACGAAGATAGAACTATAATTGAAGAACTCACTTCTGTTTTTAAAGATATTATAAAAATGGAAGAAGAAATGCGGAAGATTGAGCTTGAAATGCACAATGACCCCGGTCTTATGGACAGGTATTCAAAAATTTCTCATAGATTTGAGGAATTAAACGGCTATGAATATAAAAGCCGAGTTCGGGGAGTTATTAAAGGACTTAATTTTTCTGATGATGAGGCAAATTCTAAAATCAAACGGTTTTCCGGTGGTCAAAAAACAAGAATAGCCCTAGGTAAGCTTCTTTTATCAGCTCCAGACCTGCTTTTGTTGGACGAGCCTACAAACCACCTTGATATTGAATCAATAAACTGGCTTGAAGATACGTTTATTAAAGGTTATCAAAAAAGCGTCATTATAATTTCTCACGACAGATATTTTCTTGATAAAACCGTTGGGAAAATAGT
>CAYLSP010000375.1:0-1651 GCA_964385935.1 uncultured Defluviitaleaceae bacterium | reverse complement strand
CTTCATAGTTGATTTCCAGCAATTCAATATCAGCAATTCCCGCCGATGAAAGGCATTTGACTAAGCCATCAATTTCTTCTTTCCTAAAAGGAGTGCGTTTATGGATTACTACTCTTTTGGGAAGTTCTGTGAAAGATTTATAGAACAGTTCTTTTATGTTAAGACCAAGTTTATATGCTTCATTCTCAGTCAAAAACGGATTCTTTCTGCGGTCTAATACAACATCATTAAGCTTAGAAAGCTTATACTTCAAGCCCTGCCCATCAGCGGAATAGATGTGGCTACATCCAACAACCACATCGGTTCCTGAGGATGATTTATTGAGACAGTATCCGATACCTGCGAAAGCCGTATCTTGTCTCAAGCCAGACACTACCCACGGAATACGACAGGATTTCACATATATTGCAAGAGATAAAGCCCACATTATTTGACAGCGCAGAGTGCTTTCCAATGTTTTTTCCCTAATAAACTGCGTTGATATATTCTTTTGGACAGCATATGCCTTAACGAAGTTATGCAAATCATAGTTTTCAAAATCATCCGAAAATGATGTCAGCCACTCAAACTCTTTAGGTATATAGATAACAACAACATCAGTTTGTTGAGAACTTAACTTGTTAAGCTGATTTATAATTGTACGTCCGAATTCTTTGGCTGCTTCCTTTAGGTCAGAATTATTTGGGGCTTCTATACTCATCCACTGCAACGAAGTTGTTAGTGGGATGTTAAGTCCAACATTGAAGGCGTCATGTGCGCCAGGGAATGGCAACACATAATCAACATTGAAATCTACTGTATGCTTATTATTCAATTCATTTAAAAAATTGTATAATGTCGAAGAAGAGCTTTTAGGGCAAAGTACTCCTATATTAATTGATGACCTTAAAACCTTATCATTCAAGGCGAAATCATAAGGACTATTTTTTATTAAACCTCTCATTGGATGAAAATCATGAACCATCTTATTCTGTTGAGGATTAAAGAAGGTTAGTTCGGGATCATGACATTCGATACCATTCATGATTATTCTTTTGGGACTAATTGAAGCCGGCAGATTAATAGAATAGCTTCTCGAATTGCTATTTACACCAACCAAAGCACTGTTAGCCCCAAAGGCGAAGGAAAATTTATCTTTACTTCCAACGGGGAAGTGCAGCTTTGTGGCTCTATTACCAATGAGTATTCTTGCCCATTCATCTATATAATTATGGACATTAAGATTAGGTTTTGTGCTATTTATTTTCGATGAAAATAAATCAGAAAATGCTTTAATGGCAGGTCTTGAATATCTGTCAGCATCTCGAAACTGGTAGGCAGGAACAAAAGATAAATACGTATATTTATAGTCAAACTCCAATGATAAACGAACACCGAAATATGCGTGAATTGGTGTGTTTTCGACTCTATAAAAGAATGCTTTCTTAGCGTCCGTCATATTCCAAACTTTATCTTTTGAAAATGAAAAGCCTTTTTGTTCGGCTAATAATCTTGTTGTCGTTCGGAGAAGCAATTCCTGAAACGTTTTGTTTTGCAGCACAAGCTCTCTTGTTAACGGCGTAACATTGATACCACCTATTAACCGTTGTGAACACACCTCTGCTATCTTTGCTTTTTCGCCCCAAGCATAGACTAAATCCTTGTGAGGAAC
>CAYLSP010000374.1:0-1664 GCA_964385935.1 uncultured Defluviitaleaceae bacterium | reverse complement strand
ATGATTTTAACTCTCTGCAACGTAGTCAGAATATTGTTACCTTCACTGATGAAACCTGACGTTTTAGCAATTATTTCTCCATCAGCCGCATAAATAGATGCCTCTCCATGATCTCCAAAGGAGGAATGAAAGAGATGCGGCAGATCCGCTATCTCTAAAAATCCTGCCAAAACCGCCCAGATTTCACCATTTTTATACACAGGAGTGGAAATAACCATATAGTTTATACCATCAACCGGTGATATAAAAGACTTTGAAATAAAAGTCTCGGCTTCCATAGCTCTTTGGAAATATTCTCGGTCAGAAACATTCACGATAGAGTTTTTACCGGAAATACTTAACCCATCTGTGCCGGCAATAATCAAATTGCTAAAAATACCGTTATCAGACACTGTTTTCAGTATATCTACCACTTTCCCAGGGTCTTCGGTTTCAGGAAAACTTTCTTCAAAAAGCGCTGCCAGCGTTTTTAAGGAATTTTTTTCGTCCTCCAACTTAGATACAAACGTAAGTTTTTGTTGTTGCATTACTTCTTCAAGAGCTGAAAAGGCTGAGTCCAAAAGCCTCTGTTGGACACTTGCACCGTAAATATAAATTAATGCAAAAATGACGACAAATATAGAAAATCCCATTAAAGAAAAACGAAGCATGGCTTTGCGTATCATTTAAGTATCCACCTCACATGCTTAAAATTTTAGCTATTTTTTTCTGAATAATCGTTTCATCGCAAGGCTTTACAATAAAGTCAATAGCTCCAACTTCCAGCGCCGCTAATACATTTTTTTGGTCTGCGTTACTTGTTAGGAATATAAGGGGTTTCCCTTTTTCCTTAATACCGCCTTTTTGTGCTAATTCAAAACCGTTCATACCGGGCATGTCAATATCGAAAATATATAAATCGGGCGCGTGAAGATCCATAAATTTAAGAGCCGCCTTGCCAGAATTAACAGCATAGAACCTATATTTCTTTTCCAAAATGCCTTTTAAGGCCGTCAAAATTTCTGGGCTGTCGTCTACGGCTAGAACCATAGGTATTTCGGAATTTATTTGGGCTGTTTTCGGAGACACCATAATGTTAAGTGTATCATGCTCTGTTTCCATCTTGCCTATACGGTAATTTGCAGTTTGAAAAGCAATGGAAAAAGAAGAAAGTTGGGCTCCAAACTTTTCCATCATTGTAGAGGCGATTACCAGTTTTTCGGCCTCCACATATTCCAGTAAATAATTGCAATCCGCCACAAGCATATTAGCATGACATCTTTGCAAAAGCTCTTGAAGCTTGCACAAAGCCGAAGTAAACTCGGGAATATCGTTATTCCAAAGAGATTTTTTCAGAAGACCAATCTCAATATCAACATCAGTAGTAAGCTGTTTCATAGCTTCGTAGCAGGCGAGCAGTTCCTCGTCTGTGATCCCCACGGGAATAGAGCATCCCGCAGCAGAAAGCACTTGCATTATTTTTGGTGTATCAAGCAAAAAAAAACCACCTTTCATAAAATTCCAAAAGATAAATTATATTACCAATGTAACTGGCTCTTAAGGATATGCATTTTTATCTCTAATTATTATAAATCAAATTAATTTTATAATGCATCCTAAGGCATTACAATTATAGTAATTTTCAAGCCAACCAGTAACAAAATATGGTATAATATAAAAATGAG
>CAYLSP010000373.1:0-1669 GCA_964385935.1 uncultured Defluviitaleaceae bacterium | reverse complement strand
TGGAATGGGAATGTAATGAATGCGTCGTAAGTTGAGAGGTCATCAGCCCATAGGAAACTTTGTTGGCGGAGTTCGATAGCACTCGGCACAAACATAAACAATGCCATCAAAATAGGGAATTGCAACAACATTGGCAGACAGCCACCCATTGGGCTTACACCATACTGACTATACAAGCTCATTACTTCTTGTTGTTTTTTCATCGCATCTTCCTGCTTCGGGTATTTTTTGCCTATTTCTTCAATTTTGGGTTTTAATACACGCATCTTAGCGGAAGACATGTACGTTTTCCAAGTAGCCGGATAAACAACAACTTTAACGATGATTGTCAGTATCAACAGTACGATACCCATACTTAATCCCCAACTGGTTAGCCAATCGAATATGTTGATGGTAATGTACTTATTAATTTCACGTACCACTGGCCATCCCAGATATACTAGTCTGGATAACTCCCATTTATCGGTACGCCCTTTGTCTAAGGCTTGCAATGTCTTGAAATGGTTGGGTCCGAAATAGAAATACATTTCTGTCGGTTGTTTTCCTGTCGGATCGAAAAAAGTACTCATTTCAGCAGAATAATCCTTGATATATCCGCTTCCTTGTTGCTCCATTTTTGATTTTACAGAAACCTTATTGAAATCCTGCCCCGCAATAAATACAGAAGAGAAGAATTGATTTTTGAAAGCTACCCAGTCAATTGGAGGGCTTTCAAGGTTTTTTTCATCATCTTTTGCAGCCGATAGATTCTCTACATCATTACCTTTTACTTTATATGTAAGTTCGGCCAAACGATTTTCATATGTGAACCCTTTTTCTAATTGACGAGCACGTTGAGACCAATCGATGTCTATATAATCTGTATTAGCCAGTTTATCAGCCATGCCCGTTGCCTTAATTTCAAAGTTCATCAGATAGCTATCTGGTTTCAAAGTATATATGAAATCAACATAACTTGCACTATCTGCCACCAAACGCATGATTATGCTACTATCAGTCTTATTAACTGCTTCGAAATAACAATCCTTCGTTTGAATAGCTCCCTCTTTATTGTAGAAGTTGAAATTCATTCCGGCGTCGTCTCCATTGAATAATACAACAGGAGTCTTTTTATCTTGTGCCATATACTCTTTTAATGTTGCAGAATATACACGTCCTCCCTTTGTAGAAAGTGTGATTTCTGCCACATTATTTTGAATACTGATTTTGGAATCAGTTCCTTGCATTGCATTGAAAAATAACGATGAAGAGTCAGTTTGTGCCGCTGTTTTTTCATTAGCTAGAGCTGCATCTGTCTTCGCTTTCAGTGCTTTTGCTTGTTTTAGAACCAAAGCTATGGAATCGTTGTATTTATTTTGGGCAGCAATCTCCTCTTTGCTTGGACGACTCAAAAAACTGAATCCGACCAGTAATATACCAATTAAAACAAGACCAGTGATGGTGTTTTTATCCATTCTTTATTAATTTTGAATTATAAATTGAGAATCTTGAGAATTATGAAATTAACTATTTATCACATATTACTCCTTTTCGTTTGCTATTGCTGCTTTAACAAAATCAACGAACAGCGGATGTGGATTTAATACCGTACTGCTATACTCAGGATGGAATTGAGTTCCGACAAACCACTTCAATGCCGGAATTTCTACAATTTCCACTAAGTCTGATT
>CAYLSP010000372.1:0-1669 GCA_964385935.1 uncultured Defluviitaleaceae bacterium | reverse complement strand
GGGAAAAACTAAGAAAAAACAAAAAAGAAAAAATTCTATAAATATTTAAGAAAAAAAGAGGTGCAGCCGCAGCTGAACCCCTTTTGAAAAAATTCGTTAATATTAATTTCCCATTACTTTATTGGCTACAAATACGACGTCATCAATGTCAATTCTGCCGTTTTTATTATAGTCCATTCTCTTGTATTCTGCTGTCCAGTTAGGGTCACTTGAGTCTTTTCCATAAGCGTCAATGATCATAGAAAGGTCTATAAGATCAATTTTTCCATTGCGATCTATGTCGCCAGTTAAATCAAGACCATCCCAGATGAAATCAATAGCAAAGTTGAAGTTTACGATTTCTTTTTTGCCATTCTTTTCACCAACAACAACATCTGCGCCAACTTTCATAAGTTCGGTTACTTCTTTAATATCAGATTTAGCCTGGAGCATAATTGTCATAACGTCTCCAATTGAATAACCGTCTAAAGCAGCGACTGTAAATCTAACTCCGTCGTCTTTAATATCAGTTGCTAAGATTGAGATTCCGTCGGCTGGAGTTACAGATGCATAAGCAAATTTTGATGTATCAAATTTGAAATCGAAAACGCCTGCATTAGCTGAGATAGGTTCGTCGAAAGCAGCTTTAACTGTGAAATACTGGTCTTTAACAAGGTTTGTAGCCTCTGTTGATAAGCCAAGATTGAAATAGTCAGTTGCAGGGTTGTAACCATTTACTACAGGAAGATCAATGTATGTGCCTGAGCCCATATTTAATGTAAATCCAGTTGAAGTTATAGGTATAATTGTGTGTCCGTTATCTGTTGAATAAACGATAACTGCTAATTGTGTTCCTGCTTTAAATGTCCAGTCTGTTGGTTCCATTTCGATTGTATAGCTGTAAGACTGACCAGGAACGATTGTCTGTGTCTGATAATAGAATTCAGGAATATAGTTTGTTGAACCTGCATCCATATAAGTTTTGCCTGATGGGTTAGGGTTCTGAACGACAGTATGTCCGCGGGTTACGATTCTATAGTCAGTAGCAGTTGTATTGATATAGTAATCACTTAAATTGATAGCGCCTACTCCGGCTTCTGCAGGAATAGTTTTTCCGGTTCTTGTAGACATAGAACGGTTAGAGCGGCCAACTTCAACAAGAGCAGCGGAGACTGAACCTTTAGCCATATCAGGAGTAAGATTAAGAGTTACAACAGGAGTTCCGTTAACTCTAACATTTTCTTTCAAGATGCCGGTTGTGAAAGCTAAACGATCTTCCATAGGTTCATTAATTTTAGTTGGGTTTACAATAGCAGCATCCCAAGTGGTTCTGCCAGTAATAGCTTTAAGGGTTTCAGTATCTTTAAATGTTGCAGTTGTAGCGGCAGGAGCCTGTAAATCAAATTTTCCGGCTCTGTCTTCTGTTGCAGGAGTTAAGAATAATTTGCGGTTTGCTGAAGCAGGAATTGGCCAGCTTTCAAATGTTTCCCATGAGCCTGTTACGTTGTTGGCGATATGAACATTAGGCATTGTATTAACGATATTATTTTCGATTCCATAGAGATAGTAATCGAACCAGTTATGTACATAATCGATAAATCCGTTGTTGAAAGTAGCTGTTCCACCGTGTCCGCCAAGACCGATAAACATCTTAACAGGAACGTTGGTTTTTTCTTTTAATGCTCTGTAA
>CAYLSP010000371.1:0-1677 GCA_964385935.1 uncultured Defluviitaleaceae bacterium | reverse complement strand
ATAATTAGGTGATGTGTTATATCGCAAAAGGGCAGCTTGACTTTTTTTATGTCGATAATTTCGCCACCAAGGGATTTTATGTCGATCTGGCTAATCTCGCTCTGATAGGACGGTCCCTTATAAGCAACAAATTCCCCGCCGATTTTTAGAAACGGAAGGCAATAATTTGCCAGAACAGGGAAGCTCGCCACAGCTCTTGACAGGCAGAAATCGAATTTTTCTCTATATTCTTCACTGGCTCCCGCATCTTCCGCTCTAATATGAAGAGTTTTGCCGTTTTTTATTGAAAGAGTTTGCATAACTTCATCTATAAATTTTAGCTTTTTATTTGTTGAGTCTATCATCAGGACGTTAATTTTGTCGTTATAAATTAAAAGGGGCAAAGCCGGAAACCCCGCCCCTGTTCCAACATCAACTATTTTTGCTCCCTCAGGGAAATCAATAAATTTCAGCACTGAAAGGCTGTCTAAAAAATGCTTCACGGCAATTTCTTTTTCATCCGTTATTGCTGTTAAATTCATAACTCTGTTTTTTTCAATAAGAAGGGAGGAAAAAGCCTCTAATTTTTTGGCTGTTTGCAGATTAAGCTCAATGCCCATTTCTCTACAGCCGTCTATTATAAAACTTTCCATTCTATTCCCGCTCAATTCCATAAATTTTCCAATTCCCGTCTTGTTCCATTTTCATATAAATATGGACTATAGTTTTTGGCATATCCTTTGTCATAATAAGTACTGATTTCTTTTTAAGACTGAAATTCTTATCGGGCCGTTCATTGGCTAAAAGACATTTGTAGCTTGAATCTTTTTTTACAAACTGGAAAAAGTCTTCCAAATCCAAATTATCGTCGAAAAGCAGTCCTCTGCTTAGAATCGCCCTAGCCTCATCAATCTTGTGATTTTTTATATTCTCAAAAAAATATCTTAAAGTAGCGTCTTCGTTTTGGATCCTGAAAAAATCTGTTTTGCTGTCTTTGCTTGGCACAACCCCGAGAAAGGCCTGTCTTTCATACTTCTTGTATTTTATAAATGTCCCTGAATCCTCTGAAACAATTAGGGGGAGATGGATAAAACCACCCAAAATAACCGCCTCCGATTACAAATCTTTTGAATCTTTATATCATTAATTTATTCAAAATAACCGCCAAAGTTCATTGCGAACTAACTTTTATTTTCATTCCTTACGCTTTCAAGAGCAATAATCAGAACAGAAATATCAGCGGGGGAAACCCCTGTTATTCTTGATGCTTGTCCGATATTTTGAGGCTTTATTTTTGAAAGCTTCTGCCTTGCTTCAAGCCTTAAATTATTCTGTGCATTATAGTCAAAATCCGGCGGAATAAGCCTTTTTTCAAGCTTTTTAAACTGCTCCACCTGCATAATCTGTCTTTTTATATAACCCGCATATTTTATCGAAATGTTAACCTGTTCAGAAACGTCCTTAGGCAAACTGCTCCGCCCCTCGTCAATGGCGGCAAGCTTAAAATAATCAAGTTCAGGTCGTTTTATAAGCTCGGACAAATAGACCCCCGACGAAATTTCTGTGCTGTTAAAGCTTTTTAATAGCTCATTTGCCTTTGAAGGAGAAATGACAACCTCTTCAACCCGCTTTATTTCGTCCTCAATCAATTGACGCTTCTTAGAAAATCTTTCGTATCGTTCCTTTGATATAAGCCCA
>CAYLSP010000370.1:0-1685 GCA_964385935.1 uncultured Defluviitaleaceae bacterium | reverse complement strand
TTTGAGGGTCGGCGGCGGGCAGGTCGATTTTATTAATTACGGGAAGCACTTCTAAATTCGCGTCAATGGCCAAGTAGACGTTAGCAAGGGTTTGTGCCTCAACGCCCTGAACAGCGTCAACGATAAGAACCGCGCCGTCACAGGCCGCTATACTTCTTGACACCTCATAATTAAAGTCCACATGACCGGGTGTATCTATTAAATTAAGCTCGTATTCAATACCGTCTTTGGCTTTGTAAATAAGCCTGACGGACTGGGCTTTTATAGTGATGCCGCGCTCACGTTCAAGATCCATGTTATCCAAAACCTGTGACTGCATTTCACGTTCGGTCAAAAGCCCCGACATTTGAATAAGCCTGTCTGCAAGGGTTGATTTTCCGTGGTCTATATGGGCGACGATACAAAAATTTCTTATATGATTCATTCTTTCCGAATGCATGTGCTTCCTCCTATTAAGTGTTATTAATTAACACTTACTAAATCAGTTTATCATCAGTCTGAAATTATAACACAAACATATTTACAGCGAAATATTTTAGCAAAATCGTTGATATTAGTTTTTACATTATCAAGATACTATGCTATAATAAGGGATAAAAAAGGGGGATTATAAGTGACTGAAAAATTTCATCATTTTTACATGAACTCGGCGGAGGTTTTGGATTCTGCGTTTGGAATATATAAAAAGAGCTTTTGGGAACAACTGCTTCTAAGTTTCGTGTTCCGATATGGAGCAAGCATAATAGCCTTTATACCGCTAATTGTCCTGTATATAACGGTTTTTTCAGCTATTATTTTAGGTGCATTATCAGGTAGGGGAGAGGCAATTACTTCCGCCATATGGTTTGTTTTGTTTTTAGTGTTGCTGTTTGTTGTATTTGCAATTAACTTTATTGAAGGTATTTCATTAACAGGAAATTTATTTATGACAAAACAGGTCTTTTATGGTGAGAAAAAATCATTGGGAAAAGCATTTTCATCAGCCTTTAAGTCTGTTCCACGCTGTCTTGGAGCGATTCTGACAAGGTCTTTGGTATGCTTAATTCCATTCGTTTTCCTGCTTCCGTTAATATCCATTTTTACAGCGCCTTATTCCTTTAAACTATCAGATGTGATGATTTTTATTTGTATTTCGTTGTTTGTGTTGTCATATTTGTTTATTGATGTATTGTTCATATATGCATTTCCTGTATCTATAAATGAGAAACTAACGTTTTTTAAGGCCATGAAAAAGGGTATACAGCTATTGAAGGGAAATTTTTGGACTACATGTGGTATTGTTACTATAATGGTGGTGGTTCTATATATTTTCCAGATGTCTATTTCCTATGGTCTTCAGTTTCTTATCATGTTTCTTTCTGAATCCTTTAATGATGTTGGTCCGGTAATTCTTTTGGCCATATTTCAGTATTTGGTTTCCTTTGTAATTAGCTCCTTATTAAGCCCTGTCAGTAGCGTTCTTGTTTCTGTCTTATATTTTAACCAAAAAATTAAAAAAGACGGGCTGGATATAGAAATAAATTTAAGACGGCTTGAAGGTGGATTATAATGAATTTTGATAAAGCGGTTGACGAGGCTTTATTAAATCCTAAATACAGTAGCTTTTTCGATCAAAAAGATAATTTAATAGAAAGAATCCGGGAAGAAATAACTAAATTCATTATTGATTTATTATCAAAGATCAA
>CAYLSP010000369.1:0-1688 GCA_964385935.1 uncultured Defluviitaleaceae bacterium | reverse complement strand
TGCGAGTTTGATATCGTCTTTGGTAAAGGGATTTCAAGAGAAGGCGACGTTTTGGATTTAGGTGTTGAAGCAGATATCGTTAACAAATCCGGCTCTTGGTATAATTACGGCGAACAGCGGCTTGGTCAGGGCAGGGAGAATGCAAAAAATTATTTGAAAGAAAATCCTGAGCTTCTTCTTGAAATAGAAAATGCCGTAAGAGAGAAAAACGGTCTTACTGCTCTTGATAACCTAGAGAAAATGCGTGAGGCCTTTATGTCTGAACAGAAGGAATCACGTATCGGAAAGGCTGATAAAAAGGGAGCTAAAAAGAAAAAGACCACTGAAAAACCAAAGCAGGATAGTGAAGACGAAGATATTGAACAAAGTGAACCGGAGTTTCCGGAAGACTAAAGCGGGGTGAAATTCATGATAAAATCTGTGGGCGGTATAAACATAATCGAATTCATGTATTCAAACGGAACTACTGTGACCTATTGGGGAACAAACGCCATGTCACAGAAGGTTATTATAACGGGATTTTTACCTGAAAAATTTCAAAATGACCCGCAACGCTCAAATAATGCGCTCTATGCCGAAATGCTTCAAAAGTTCAAAAACGATTTTAATTCGGCCCGCAGTTCAAATGTGGGCGGCGAAATCGTTCGGGCTAATGAGCTGATTATTGATGGGGACACGGCCTATGGAGTTTCTGTGCCTCTTCCCGATAACGCTAAGCCACTTAGAACTCTTGTGGCGGAAACAGGCTCGCTTAACTATGACATTGCGGTCATGCTGTTTCTGCCGCTTATCAGAGCCATTGACATATCAAATAAAAGCGGCTTTTGTCACGAATTTATTAATCCAGACACGATTTGGGTTTGTGACGGAAGGCTTATGCTCATGTCTTTCGGCGTTATAAAGGGCTTTGATTATTATAAATCCGTTGTAGGGCTGTCTAACTCGCTTTTTTACGCAATAAGCGGGAAGTATTATCCCCAGCTTAACACTGTCATTTCGGCTACAGGCATTAACATCCCGCCTGAAATTGAGTCATGTATAATGAAGGGAATCGGCGATAATCCCGCCACTAATTATGCAACGGCCTTTGAGTTTTATGAAGCGTTAAGCGATAGATTTTATGGCGGGAAAGCTCAGCAAGAATCCCCTGTTCCAACTAATCAAGTCGCCTATACACCGGAAAATCAGGCTCAAAACGCACCTCCGCTTCAAGTTTCTCCCGGTATGTACAGACCTATCCCCGCTTATAACGCAAACGAAAAGCCAAAGAAAAAATCCTCGGGTGCTATTGTTGCGCTGTTTATTTTAATCGGCGTAGGGCTTCTTTCGGGCATTGTCTTCGGTATTTCCGGCCTTATCGGCAGTATTTCCAGGATCGGCGTAAATTCCTCCGGTGACACAAAGCTGAAGATTATAGAATCTAGTCCCATTCCTCCGTCACAAGCTCCTGTTGAAACTGAAGAATGGGATTTTGACAACACATATGTTCCTGACGAGGAAGAATTTGATATCCCATATGATGAATCTGATGAATTTGACAATTACAATGAATCGGGAGACGGACTTGAAGAAGTGGGAATATTCTCAAAGCTTTATTGGCTTAATGACGACCAGGAGTTTAGGGATTGGTATTTAGGCGGCTCTTTTTCTACTGAACCATATGAAATGGTTACTAACACTGATTATAT
>CAYLSP010000368.1:0-1692 GCA_964385935.1 uncultured Defluviitaleaceae bacterium | reverse complement strand
TGTTTTCAAGCTCTACGTGGAATCGAATACCCTAAGTTATAACTAAAGAAGCCTCGTCCCGGTCAATGGTACGAGGCTTTTATGCGTTTGTAAGCATAACTAATTGTGTTGACTAAAATAGCTCCTAAAATAGTTCCTAATTAAGGAACTAAAAAAGAAACCTGTTTTAGCAAGCATTTTAGAGCCTTAAAAGAAACCGTTTCAAGGTTGGAATTTAGGCATTTGGTATTGCTATAATTTATATGATGGGGGTGATACGTTGATTAAGATTGACTTTGGCAGTATTGATGATGATACAGTTTATAAACTATTTAACGTTGACGGCAACGAAGCCGAGGCCCTGAACGATATGTATTTAGAACTGTTTGAGTTAATTGGTCGTGACGCTATGTTGAAGCTACATAAGTTTTACAAAGGTGATAAAATCGACCTACCTATGAAATTATACCGTTTAGAATTCATCGCCGATATTGCTAAACAGGTGCCTGACAGACGAGAAAGAGCAAAAATTGCGAGGGCAGCTGGATACTCAGCTAAGGCGATTGAGGGAATGTTGGCGAAACGAAAGAACGAAAGTGATACTGAATGACGCAAGCTGTAAAAACTCAGAGATACTTTGGTTATTAGCATTAACAACTGAATATAAGTTACAGGGGAAACCCAGATATTGAAAAGAAATGCACTTGATGCCATTGCTACCCCTGTAAAACAAAATAATTACAGGGGGTACTTTATGGATAAAGGGGCATTTATTAAGATTGGTGAAGTACGCATAAAGCTTAGCAACATCAAAAACTATGGAATTTCTGAAAAGCAAACCGCTAACAAAAGTCCTATAGGTGAATACCGTCGGAAAATATGGTTATGTGATAATGTGAGAAAAACATTTAATCCTGAATGGGAAACTGAAACATCATTTAATACGCAATATGTCCCTTGCTTTGGTGGCGACCGCAAGTCTTTTTTGGTTATTGATGATTACCCTGCCTGGGAACAATTTATTGATATAAAAGCACTTAAAAACGAATATATGAAAGTGAAAGCAATTGCAGTTCAAAGAGACGAAAAAGAAAAGTTGCGTAACAAGAAGAAAAACAGCTTTACAGCCATATTTAAGAATCTCCTCAAAGATACAGGAAAGATAGGGGAGGTGCTTTCAGAACAAGAAGCTGTCGTACCTTTCTATTATGAAACCGATAAAGTTCATGCAGGTGAAAGCGAAATGGATTTACGTGGTCCTGCGGGATTGGTATCAACAAAAGGCAAGCTATATTTTGATGGCGATACTTTAAGGTGCGAAGGCTCACCATTCAATGGCCTTAGGATGGAAGTAGAACGTGCCAAAGTATGCTCTCAGCATAGGGTGTTTGGCGAGATGGACGAATTAATAGGTAACGGGGAATTGCAGAGAGTCGATTACGGTTTAACGCAGGAAGCCTCGACCACACGCTACCTATATGTGACAACCTATCAAAACGACAACTTTCAGTTTACAGAAGACCAGTGCGACATTGATGATATTTTGAGAAGGTTAGATGAAAGCCTTTCAATATAGTAATTGTCGAGCAGCATACAAGAATTAACGTAAGGATGGTGATTAAATGCCTTCACTGGGAGAGGTTGTGCAGAACACAGTTGGCTTTGTCAAGTTCAGAGGAAAGTGGATACCTCGTTTGTTAGCATGGCATATTC
>CAYLSP010000367.1:0-1694 GCA_964385935.1 uncultured Defluviitaleaceae bacterium | reverse complement strand
AAGGCTACCATTCAAAAAGGCGCTGGAGGCATCATCTGCATGTGCGAGGAAGTAATACCCATTGACCAGCAAAACTGCTTTATTCCATGCAATTTGATTTAGATTGACAGGAGCCTCACGGATTTGACTTGACTAAACCTAAGGCCATGAAAACAAAGGGTTGAGGGGATTATTTATATAATATGACCTACTGTTGTCATATTTATTATGGTAAAATAAATAAAAAAGGAGACCAACTATGTCAAAAGCTATATGGAATTTCTCGTTTAAGCTTAAAAAAGGTGTTACACAAGAAGATTTTATTAAAGCGACAGAAAAATTACATGATGAAATAATATCTAAAGCAAAAGGCTTTATTTCTTGGGAGCAATACCTGCAAAATGATACTTGGACTGATTTAGTTTCTTGGGAAACATTAGAGGATGCTAATAATGGCACTACGGTCGCCGAAGGTAGTGATCTTGCTAAAAACTTTTATTCTATGATACAGATGAATACTTGTAAGGCACTTATCTCAACATTTGTCAAAAAATATTGAGATAATATACGTTACACATTAAAAACCCTCCGTATTGTAAATGAGACTTGTGGGACTGAAACAAATTTATATTATGAGGAGTGAGGTTACTATGCAAATTTGTTTTATTGACAAAGCCGATTTTAAAATATGTGGCTACTCTGTTGAAACCTCGCTGGAGGAAAGTGGTCAGGACGTAGCAGCTTTGTGTAGCGGCTATTTCAGTAGTGATAGAGTAACAGTGATTAATAGCGTGGCGAAAAATACAGTAGCAGAGTATTACGGTCTAATGTGGTATTTGGAAGGCCACGAACGATACCGCTATTTGTTGGGAAAAGAAACGGTCAACCTCTCCGGAATTCCTGCCAATGCGGAATTAATAGAAATACCTGCCGCACTTTATGCGGTCGCATCTTTTGAAAAAGATTATGATGCTGTGAAAGCGTGGACGGATTTCTTTTTTGAAGCGATACCGGGGGCGGGTTATGCACCGGATTATAAACATGGTTTCTTCTTCGAGTATTATCCTAACGGTGTGAATGAAAACTATGTTCTTTGGACGCCGGTGGTACAAGTCAATGAATGAACGATTGCTTGATAAAGGGGTAGTGCCTGACGAGGTAACCATTCGAGAACACTTGGGAGAAGAAAGCTGTAAACGTCTTGCCGATTTGGAGAACCATCTGTACGAGTTTTATCAGCTGACAAGAGTGTTGAGATTTCCTTTCGGCAACAATTATGGTTGGGGCTACAAATATAGTCACAAGTCAAGTCATTTGTGCTACGCTTTTTTTGAAAAAGACTCTTTTACGGTAATGATTCAAATTGGAGACAAACAGGTTCCCCTATTGGAAAGCCAATTATCATCATTATTGCAAAAGACACAGGATTTATGGGAGAATCGCTATCCCTGCGGTGAGCGCGGCGGTTGGATTCATTACAAGGTTTTGACTGACGATGAAATGACTGATGTTATTAAATTGCTTGCAATCAGAAAGAAACCGTCTACAAAATAAGCAATTAGCGAAAAGCAGTGAGACAGAAAACTAATCACGAAGTAGCACGACGTTTAGTGGAGCAGAGAGTTTTTATATAATGAATAGTGTGTATTATTTTAAGGATGTGAGTATATGGATACAGCTTTAGAATTGAGAATGGCTTGTGATGCCGGGAGTAT
>CAYLSP010000366.1:0-1707 GCA_964385935.1 uncultured Defluviitaleaceae bacterium | reverse complement strand
GTTACGGAAGGTTAATATAGCGTGACAGCCATAATTATTATTCTGGCATTTCTGCTTTTTGTGGGTGTAGTTGTTGCACCTATTATCTATTTTCAATTCCGTAAAGTATTAAGGGAGCAAAAAAATTATGAGCGTGGTCTTAAGATGGTTACGCTCCTTATACATTTACCGCCACCAAGCGACGATACCGACGTAGGGTCACGAGATATCCGTGATGTAACTGACGAAAATATATCTAAGGCAGAGTTTATTTATAATATTATCTCAAGTACCGTAAACTCAGTGTTTAAATCTTCGATCTATGGGCAGCGACATGTTGGATTCGAGATAGTCTGCCAACATGGCATTGTCAATCTGTATGCATCAGTACCTGTTACGTTAATTGAAGTAGTTAAGCAAGCGGTAGTAAGTGCCTATCCCTCAGCACGCTTAGAAGAGGTGGCGGATATCAATATCTTTAATCGTGTTGGTGGAATAGCTGGAACGGTCGGTGGTGAATTAACCTTGCGTGAAAAATTTGCTTATCCAATAGCAACGTATAGAGATATTAAGCGCGACCCGATGCAATCTGTGCTTAATGCGCTGTCATCTCTCGATAAACAGGATGGTGTGGGAATTCAGATTCTTATTAGGCCGGCAAAATCGGGTTGGACAAAAGAAGCATCAAGTCTGGCAAGTAGCAAGCGAAAAGGTGATGAGAAGAAGCAGGGTTCTCAGCAGGCATTTTGGTGGATAAAGCAAATATTTGAAGCGTTATGGAAACCGCCAGAAGATAAATCCGGCGATGGGGGTAGTTCATCTAAAAAAGAGCTCTCATCACACGAGCAATCAGTGCTTGATTCTATTGATGATAAAACAAAGCACGCTGGCTTTGAGTCGACGATACGGATAATTGCCTCATCGAATATACATCAACGCTCGCAAGAAATCTTAAACAATGTGGTAGCAAGCTTCAAGCTGTTTGACTTACCTGGCAAGAACGGGTTCAAGTTTTCAGCCACTGCAAACATAGAAGAATTCATTACTGCCTATATAATGCGGTTCTTTCCACAACACCATAACAAGAATATTCTCAACAGTGTAGAACTAGCTACTTTGTTTCATTTTCCACAACAAGAAGATATACCGACATCACAGCTTACTCGTCAAGACTCCAAGCAAGTCGACGGCCCCAGAAACGTGCCTGAACATGGCCTGCTTCTAGGCTATAACTTGTTTAGAGGTATAAAAAAGCCAATCCGCTTAGCGCTTGAGGATCGTCAACGTCACATTTATGCCGTTGGCCAGACAGGAACTGGTAAGTCAACCTTTCTTGAAAATTTAGCGCTTCAAGACATGTTGATGGGTAATGGCTTTGCCTTTATTGACCCACATGGTGATACCGCCGAGAAATTACTTTCTATGGTTCCGAAGGAACGTACTGAAGATGTTATTTATTTTTGTCCGGCAGACACTGACTATCCTCTTGGACTTAATGTTTTTGAGGCAAAAAATGACGATGAGAAGGATTTTGTTATCCAGGAAGTTATTAATGTCTTATATAAACTGTATGATCCACAAAGGACGGGAATTATTGGCCCTCGATATGAATCCATGTTCCGTAATGCGGCGCTTACCGTTATGGCAGATCCTGCTGGCGGTAGTTTTATTGATATACCAAAACTTTTCAGGGACGATGACTATGTTAAGCAAAAGCTTCAATATGTA
>CAYLSP010000365.1:0-1724 GCA_964385935.1 uncultured Defluviitaleaceae bacterium | reverse complement strand
GCGTGTTCGGTTTTTGGTATAATAAGCATGTTTCTGAATACAATGGATATATATTCTTGAAGGGGAGTCCTCTAAATGAAAGAAAAAAAGTTTTATGTTATAATCGGAATGATTTCAGGTATAGCACTCATTATTATCTTAAATTTCGGATTTAAGGTTTTGACTTCTGGCTTAGGTTTTAATCTGCTTGGTCAAAGTACCGAGAAAACAAGTACATTAAAGGACCATCAAAGCCTATCCATTGACGATAAACTTAGTAAAATTAATGATTTGTTAAATTTAAATTATATAGATGCTTATGAGGATAGAAGAGAATATCTGGCCGACCGCATGTACAGAGAGATGCTCCAGGATCTGGGAGATCCCTACACTGTATATATGGATAAAACTCAGTTTTCACAGTTTATGGAAGACACAGAAGGGGTTTATGCCGGAATTGGCGTTGTTGTCTCTCCCTCTAAAGACGATAATTTAATTGAAATTGTCTCTGCCTTTGAAGGCGCGCCCGGCGCAAAGGCTGGGATTTTACCTGGGGACAAAATCATTAAAGTAAACGGCAGTGACGTTTACGGACACATGCTTAATGAAGTTGTTAAAAATATGAAGGGCGAGCCGGGAACGTCAGTCTCCTTAACAATATCAAGAGAAGACACCGGCGAAACACTTAATTTGGATTTAGTCAGGGAAAAGATTGATATCCCAACTGTAAGCCATAAAATGCTTGAAAACGATATTGGCTATCTGAAAATAAATCAATTTGACGGAGTGACTTATGAACAATATTTGACTGCCTTTAAAGACCTCGAAAGAAATAACATGCGTGGGCTAATTCTTGATTTAAGAGGCAATCCTGGCGGCGTTCTTGACTCTGTTGCAAAAATAACAGATACTCTTGTCCCCGAGGGGATAATAATGTATACAGAGGATAAACAGGGGGATAAGCAATATATCTATTCAGATAGAAACTGCATCAAAATCCCTCTTGTTGTATTAATAGACGGCGGTTCGGCCAGCGCTTCTGAGGTTCTGACAGGTGCTGTAAAGGATCACGGAATTGCAACTCTTGTCGGAACAACAACATACGGCAAAGGAATCGTTCAGAAAATTTTTGAGCTTCCTGATAAAAGTGCTGTTAAAATTACAATCTCAAAATATTTTTCTCCAAACGGAGTTTGCATACACGAAGTAGGAATAACCCCTGATTATGTGGTTGAGATGAAAGAGGAACTAAGTGTCAAGATATCTTCATTAACATCAGAAGAGGATATCCAGCTTAAAAAGGCTTTAGAGGTAATGGAATTAAAATTAGCGGATAAAACAGCACCGTCAGCTTAGCTGGCGGTGCTGTTTTACTTAGATCAAAAGACGGTCATGCACGAAACCATCTGAACATGGTATAATATGCTAAAAACAGAAGCGGGTGAAATAAATGGCGATGGTAGAAGTAAAATGTCCATTTGTGGAGTAACAGACGTTGTTAAAAATGGTAAAAATCCAAGGAGTGCGCAAAGATATAATTGCAGAAATAAAAATTGTGATAGAAACTATTTCTTGTTGGATTATGTCTATAATGGGTCAAGCCAGGCATCAATGAGCAGATAATTCGCATGGCCTAATGCTGCTAGCATTAGAGATACGGCAGAGTGTTAGACACCACAACAGACAAAGTCATGGACACGTTAAAAAAACAGAAAGCACTACCTTACACAAATTAAAGATATCCC
>CAYLSP010000364.1:0-1726 GCA_964385935.1 uncultured Defluviitaleaceae bacterium | reverse complement strand
GAAATTTGATGAAACTTTTTTAACTAACGATCTTTTCTTCCAGCTTTTAAACACCGCTATAATAAGCTTTATATTATATAAACTTCTCTATAAGCCTGTTAAGAACTATTTACGCAAGCGTTCTGAAAGGGTGGCTGAACAATTGGCGTCAGCCGCAAAAAATCTTGAAGAATCAGAGAGAATAAAGCAGGGCCTTGAACAAAGACTTCAGGAAATAGCGGTTGAAAGAAGCGAAATTCTTGAAAATGCAAGACATCAGGCGCTTAAAAAAGAGGCTCAGATTATAACTGACGCTAAGGCCGAGGCTGAACAGATTAAGACCAGAGCGCGGCTTGAAATGAGCCTTGAACAAGAAAACGCCAAAGACAGTATAAGGACAAGTATTATTGAAATATCTTCCCTCATCGCCTCTCGCTATGTGGAAGACGCTATGGACGACAAAACTCAAAACAGGTTGCTTGATGAAGCAATTACGGATTTGGGGGATGCCACATGGCTCAATTAGTTGCCATAAGATACGCTGCCGCCCTTTTTGAAATTGCAAAAGAAAAGGATATGGTGGATAAGTTTGACGAGCAATGTAAAATGATTAACACTCTGATTGGAAGCGACAAGGATTTCAAAAACGTTCTTTCTCACCCTTCCATTACCGACAAGGAAAAAATGGAGGTTCTTGAGAGGAGCTTAAAGGGAATTATATCAGATGATATATTAGGCCTTATAAACCTTTTGTTCAGAAAAAACAGAGAGGACGTTCTTTCGGAGGTTCTTTCCGAGTTTTCAAACCTAGTCCTTAAATATAAAAAAATTGTAATTGCACAGGTTTATTCCGCTATTCCGCTTTCCAAAGAGCGTATTGAAAAAATAAAGTCTGAGCTTCAAAACAAGCTCCAGAAACAGGTTGAAATCCATACGGTTGTTGATAAAACTCTCCTTGGAGGCATACGCATTTTAATTGACGGCTTTGTTATAGACAGAAGCGTCAGAACGAGCCTATCTAATCTCAGAAACCAACTGTTGGAAAATAAAATAGCAAAGGAGTGAATCTGTGAATGAATCTAAGACCTGAAGAAATTAGTGCGGTCATCAAGGAGCAAATAAAAGTCTACACCGATAAATTAGACGTCTCCGAAGTTGGAACCGTTATACAGGTTGGGGACGGTATTGCCCGTGTTTTTGGCCTTGATAATGCCATGAGCGGAGAGCTCCTGGAATTTGAAAACGGAGTTTTCGGCATGGCGCTGAATCTCGAAGAAGATAATGTCGGCGTTGTTTTGTTCGGCGACGACTCTGGTATTAAAGAGGGCGACCAGGTTAAGCTTACTAAAGCGGTTGCTCAGGTTCCTGTCGGCGACGCTATGATAGGCAGAGTTGTTAATGCTCTTGGACAGCCTATTGACGCAAAAGGCCCCATTAAAACCACAAAAACAAGACCAATTGAGCGCGTTGCCCCCGGCGTTATTACAAGAGAAGAGGTTAGAGTTCCTCTTCAAACAGGTATTAAAGCTATTGACGCAATGGTTCCTATCGGCAGAGGTCAGCGCGAACTTATAATCGGTGACAGACAGACCGGTAAGACAGCCATTTGTATAGATACTATCATTAACCAGAAGGGCAAGGACGTAATCTGCGTCTATGTTGCAATCGGACAGAAAGCTTCAACGGTTGCCCGTGTTGTTAGAACACTTGAAACGTCAAACGCAATGGATTCTACCGTTGTTGTTGT
>CAYLSP010000363.1:0-1731 GCA_964385935.1 uncultured Defluviitaleaceae bacterium | reverse complement strand
ACCAGCAACGGGTCTATCCTTTTCGATCCAACCAACGCTACCTATTTTTAACATTGCAAAACCTTTCATAAATTATTGCTCCCTTCTTTTTGGTAAGTTTATTTAATTAAAGATGCAACTTAGCCGGTTTCTGCCGCTTTTTTTTGATTCATACATAGCTTCATCGCTTCTTTTAATTACGTCATGATAGCTTAAATCAGTGACTTTCATCTCACTTATACCTATACTCACGGTAACAGAGATGGTATTTGTATCGTCGATCTTTATGGTGGTTTCTCTAATTATTTTCAAGGAGCGTTCAGCAATTGTTATTGCAGTATTAATATCAGTATCCATAAGTCCTGCAATAAACTCTTCCCCGCCGTAACGTCCGAAGATATCTGTTGATCTGAATTGCTTAGACAAAATATTACTTATTTCCTTTAGAACAATATCACCCACGTCATGGCCGTAAGTATCATTAACCTTCTTAAAATGGTCAACATCAAAAAGAAGGACACACAGATGTTTTCCTTCTTTTTTTGCTTTTGCAAAAGACTGATCCATAAATGTTTCAATTGCCATTCTGTTGGGAATTTGTGTCAAACGATCCAAGCGAGCCAACTCGATAAATTTTGTTCTTGAATCTCTAAGCTGGTCTATCATCTCGTTAAATGAATCTGAAAATTCCCCTAAAAAATCTACTCTTTGACTAAAGTCGCCCTTGGCAACACTTTTTGTCTGCCAGGTTAAATGCCGTAAATTTGATTGAAGCGCCTTTAAATTTGAAAGAATAAATCCTTTACTTGTTACGAATTTTTGGAGATCACCATTTTTTAGCGCTGCCGAAAGCTCTCTTGTATCTACAATGCAATCATAGACTTTTTGAAAGTCAGGATTGGCTAGAAACAGCTCATTTATGTCTAAGTCTTCCGGCAATTTTGGTTTCGTAAGCAAGAGAAGTATCAGTTGGATCAATTCATTTATTATCTGTTCATTGTTTGTTGCTTCAGCAGAGTAGTTTTTTTCCATAACAAACACATCTCTTTAAAGTTTTTAAATGTGACTAAAAATACTTTATTTATCTTCAGTAACCCTGAACCGGCATGTTCTGGCTCCCGTACACCAGCAATCGATTTCTTTAGCATCCCAATGAGTCTTTGTAAAGCCCTCGAATAATGAGGAGATAAAGCCCTCGTCATAGATGCATGTTTCATAATCCAGTTCCGGCAGACCTGAACAATCCAGATCCTCGTCTATAGTCAGGACAACACGGCCTTCTTCAAGGGCAGCCTCTTCTATTTTTAATATTCCAATGCCCTTATCCTTTAAGACGCTTTGGCATTTCTGAACGAATTCACCAACATCTGCTACAGGTTCTATATGTGCTTTATAAAACTCGAATCCGGCCTTTTTACCGGCATCATAGAATATTCTGTCTGTTTCTTCCGCGCCGTATTTTTCTTCAAGCACGTCACGAAGGGTAAACTGCATAAGCCTGTATAAATCCAGACTTACTTTGTCTCCCAAATTCGGTCTTCCGTCTGATAAATCTCCTAACAACTCCCAATTTAACTTATATTTTCTCACAAGTATTCCTCCCTTGAATAATCTAAAAATTATGTATTACGAAGGCATAAATATTCTAATAATTTTGATGCATATAGTTTGAAGTAAACTTTATTTTATTGCCGGAGTTATATATATAAATATCGGCAAAGTTATAATAAATAATACACCTTTTTTAAGTAC
>CAYLSP010000362.1:0-1758 GCA_964385935.1 uncultured Defluviitaleaceae bacterium | reverse complement strand
CCTCAGATATAGCTGACAGAGGCATAGTCATGACAGGCGGAAGCAGCCTGTTGCATGGTCTTGATAAGCTTCTTAAAGAAAGAACGGGTATTAACGCCATAATTGCTGAAGACGCAGTTTCCTGCGTCGCCATAGGCACTGGAAAATATAATGAATACGTAACTTCTGGAAACGGCGGCGATTTAGTCCGCCAACACGCAAGAGCCTATAAAAAATAGGAGGTAATGCTTTGATTAAAGGACTTTACACATCAGCCCTTGGTATGACCACTCAAATGAAACTCCTTGACGTTGTTTCAAACAATATTGCAAACGCTAATACAACTGGATTTAAGCGGGATATTGCCGTTACTTCATCATTTTCTGAGGAGCTTGAAAAAAGGCTTGATGACAGAGAGATGTTTTTAGATCGCCACGCAAATCCCGTTGGCAAAATAACATACGGTCTTTTTGTAAATAGTGTCCACACCGATTTTGCTATCGGAAATATGCAAAGCACCGGAAACCCGTTGGACTTAGCCATATCGGGTGACGGCTTCTATTCCGTTTCCGTAACTGACAGAGACGGAAATACAACAGAAAAATATACCCGTGACGGCGGTTTTGTGCTTTCATATGACAGAAAGCTTGTGACAAAAGAAGGCAATGTTGTAAACGGATTGTCAGGACCTATTACGCTTCCCGACGGACAAATTTCCTTTACTGAACAAGGACAGATTTATGTTAACGGAGAGTATGTAGACACCTTGAAGCTTGTTAATATTGACAACCCCGACACCCTCAGAAAACAGGGGGACAACCTTTATGATGTTACTGATGATACCAAAGTCTCAGGCTTTAGATCCGCAATTATGCAGGGATTCGTTGAAAATTCAAACGTAAACCCGGTAAGAGAAATGGTTGAAATGATAAATATCACCAGGAACTATGAAGCGAACCAGAGGATGGTAACAATACACGACAACATCCTAGGCCGTGCCGTTTCAGACATAGGTCGTAAATAATAGTCAGCCTTGTTGCTATAAAGTATAAAATGGAGGTATAATACAATGATGCGTTCACTTTGGACAGCCGCTTCCGGGATGGTTTCCCAGCAGGCCAACGTAGATACAATTTCTAATAACCTTGCTAACGTCAACACAAGCGCATACAAGAAAGAAAGAATGGAATTCAAATCTTTATTATATCAAACAATGCAACGTGCAGACTTAGATCCCCAGAACCAGGCCACAGCAAACCAACCAGCCCGCCCTGTTAACCTTCAAGTTGGTCTTGGCGTAAGAACCATTGCCACTTCAAGGCAGTTTGAACAGGGAAATCTGGAGATTACAAACAACACTCTCGATTTCTCCATTGAAGGCGATGGATTTTTCGCTGTCCAAAGGGGCGACGAAATCGTCTATACCCGTGACGGAAGCTTTAAGGCAAGCAATACGGAGGAAGGAATCATGTTGGTTACAAGCGATGGCTTCCCTGTCTTGTCTGTAGACGATGAGCCTATCGTTATACCCAATGATGTAAATCTTAGAAGTCTTGTCATCGGACGTAACGGCATTTTTGAATACACCGGTCCAGACGGACAGCCAGTCGAACTGGGATTCCAGTTCAATATTGTCCAGTTTTCAAACCCCCAGGGGCTTGAAGCCATAGGTCAAAACCTATTTAAATCCACAGGTGCTTCGGGCATTGCTCTTATGGAATCTGAAGGTGAAGTAACTAAGTTAAGCGGCGTTGTTCAGGGATATCTGGAAATGTCCAA
>CAYLSP010000361.1:0-1760 GCA_964385935.1 uncultured Defluviitaleaceae bacterium | reverse complement strand
CATAGATGCCGTGATTTGGAGAGAATCCCATAACCACGTCTCCCAGAACAGGCCAATCCATAGTCTGTCCACCTGTGAAAACGGTTATTAATACAGGCTGTAATTCGCTACTGCCGATTTCCTTCCCTGCATCATCTTTACTAGGACTTGGTGTTGGCATTACGCTCTCTGTTGCTTTTGGAATCGGAGAATCCTTTGAAGCAGAAACAGTAGCAGATTCCTCAGCTCCGGTTTTATCGCCTATGGGGTAATATTCCCTTTCTCTTGCATTTACAGAGCTGTCGCCGTGACCTGTGTCAGTATCGTCTGCAATCTTTGTGCTGTCTGCGCCCTCAGATGATGCACGATCGCTAGGGGCTAAATAATCATAATTAAAAGTGTTTGGCATATTGGCGTAATCTTCGTTGGGAACATTGATGGGGTCAATATTAGCCGTTATACCTCCTTTCTCCAGATTGTTAGTTTTGGAGTTATTGTAGCTTATCACTACTGCAAGAGAGAGTAAAATTGCTACTGTCCCATATAAAGCCACATAACCTCCCTTTTTTAAAGATGAAGTCTTCTTTTCTTTTTCTTTCATCTGATTAACACCTCCAGCAATAGTATTGCCGGACTAAAATACCATTATTCACAAAATCTTGAAAATAATCAAATCTCTTCCAAATTTATTTTCGCGCCAAGTTTCAATAGTTTTTTATGAATTTTATCATAACCACGTTCTATATGGCTTATCTCGCTTATTTCCGTGTCGCCTCTTGCGCCAAGAGCCGCTATAATAAGGGCAGCGCCCGCTCTTAAATCTGTTGCTTTAACAGGCGCGCCTGTCAGATGGTCAATGCCTTCAATAACAGCGCTTCTTCCCTCGATTTTTATATCCGCGCCCATGCGTTTCAGTTCACCAACATGCATAAACCTGTTTTCAAATACAGTTTCAATTATCATGCTGGTTCCCTTTGTTCTTGATAAAAAGCCCATAAACTGCGCCTGCATATCAGTTGGAAAGCCCGGATATGGCATGGTTTTTACGTCGATTGGGTTTGAGCCATGTCTTGCGTCAATTTTTAAGTTATTGTCCTTTTCCTCTATTAAAACCCCGGCTTCTGTCAGTTTTGCAATAACCGGCTTTAAGTGGTCGGCAACAACGTTTTCAAGAGTAATATTTCCGGCTGTTGCGGCGGCGGCGGCCATGAAAGTCCCCGCTTCAATTCTATCGGGAATAACGGTGTATTCTGAACCGAAAAGTTCGGGAACGCCGTTTATTCTGATATTATCTGTGCCTGAGCCTCTGATTTCTGCCCCAATAGAAGTAAGAAAGTTAGCCAAATCAACAATTTCTGGCTCTACGGCGCAATTTTGGATAATTGTCTGTCCTTCGGCTGCGGCCGCCGCCATCATTATGTTCTCTGTCGCCCCCACACTGGGAAAATCAAGATATATGTTAGCACCGTGAAGCTTTTTCGCCTTTGCCTCAACATAACCGTTTGAGACTGAAATATCAGCTCCCAGAGCGCTGAAGCCTTTCAGGTGCAAATCAACAGGCCGCAGTCCTATGGCACAGCCGCCGGGTAGTGGGACTTTAACTTTTTTAAACCTTGAAAGTAGAGGCCCCATAATCAGAAAGGAAGCCCGCATACTTTTTGCAAGCTCATATCCCGCTTCGTGGCTGGAAATATCCTTGGCCGTCACAGTGATTTTATTAGCTTTCTTATCCCATGAAACATCCGCGCCCAAACCCTTAATAATATCTTCCATAATAAAAA
>CAYLSP010000360.1:0-1763 GCA_964385935.1 uncultured Defluviitaleaceae bacterium | reverse complement strand
TATGGTATTCTTATTAAGAAAGGATGGTGTAGCCATGATATTTATGAAATGTGTAAACGACTTTTTAGAGGACTCAAAGCAGGGTAAAGCGTCGGAATATCGTTTAAAACTAAATGTATTCCATGATTTTCTGAAAGAATATGACATAACGGATAATAATTATTTCAAAATTATTTCCAATCTTACATCTGGTGACATAATTGACAGCGTAATATACTATATAAATCGTAAAGGGCGAAAGGAAATAAGTTTTTGCTCACCTGTTCGGGTATATTATTTTGCGGTTCTTGAATATTTGAAATTCCTTAATAGTAGCGACTATCCCGTTAGCAATATTTTATACGATAGCCAACAGATGCTAGATAATTTAAAGCTGGAATTTGAGGCAAAACTGAAAGAACTAAAACTGAAAGAATCTGAATCTGATATTCATCTTAGTCATGAAGAATGTGATATGCTTATAGAAAAGTGCAATATGTATATCGACCCTGTTCCCGAAGATAAAGTTATAGAGGAAAAGAAGGGGAAAAAGTATAACAATACTTATACAAAATTTTTGTCCTCAATAATAATGAAATTAGTTTTATTTTCCGGCGCTTCTCAGGAGACGATAAACAGCCTAAAAATATCTGATTTAAATAGTGACTTAAAGCTTATAACAATTAACGGCTATACCGTACATTTACCGAATGGTCTATCTATGCAGTTAAAAAAATACGTTAGAATAAGGGAAGCTATATGCGCTGAACGTGACAAAAAAGAAGGAAGATTGTTTGTCAAACGTAATGCGGAAACTAAAAAAAGAGATTTAGAAAGCAGCGTAATGTGCCACGTACTCCAAGAAGTTATTGGAAGCAGCAGCATTAGAAGTGTTTCTAAATATGCAATTATCGAAATGATAAAACATGGTGTTCCGCAATATTTAATTATGGAGTTCACCGGATATAAGGACGATGTTTATAATTACTGTCTTGAAATAGCAAGCGAAGAATCCTCTGCAGGAGATAACCGCTTTTTAGATTCCAAACTGCGCTCTATTGAAACAATTGAGAAGTTATAATTGTTAAATAATTAACAAAAAAGGAGCTGTCTTACCAATAAAGGTGAGACAGCCCCCCTATATTAATTCAAATATTAGTTGATTCTAACAACAGGCTTAATTAAATCGCGTGGTTTATCCTTCATTAACAGAAGCGCTTCCTCAATATGTTCCATGCCGTCAAATTTATGAGTAAGTAACAGGCTTGTGTCAAGTTTTCCGTGAGCAAGCATAGCCGCAAGTTTTTCCATCTTCATTCTGCCGCCTGGAGTTAAGCCGCCAACGATTGTCTTATGACCCATACCAACGCCCCACTCAACACGAGGAATTTTGATAAATTCGCCTTCACCAAGGTAGTTTATGTTACTGATAATTCCGCCTGGTTTAACGATTGTAACAGCCTGAGCGAATGTGTCAACGTCACCGCCGGCAATAATAACTTTGTCAACGCCCTTGTTATTTGTAGCTTCAAGAATCTGTTTAACAATGTCACCTTCACGGTAGTTAATAATATCTGTTGCGCCGTATGCCTTTGCAACGTCTATGCAATTAGGACGTGAACCAACAGCGAAAATACGGCTTGCGCCATGCAGGTTAGATCCGGCAACTGACATAAGGCCAACAGGACCGATTCCTATAACTGCAACTGTGTCACCGAAAGAAATCTCTGCCATTTCAACGCCGTGGAAACCAGTTGGAACCATGTCGGCAAGCATAACTGCAT
>CAYLSP010000359.1:0-1774 GCA_964385935.1 uncultured Defluviitaleaceae bacterium | reverse complement strand
AAAACAGGAGAAGATATTGCAACGGCAATTCTGATTTCTAAAGGCTTTTCGATATTAAAAAAAAATTACAAAAAATACTGCGGAGAAATTGATATAATTGCGAAAAGCGGTTCGCTTGTGATTTTTGTGGAAGTAAAATACAGAAAAGACTTATCCATGGGCTATCCAAGAGAAGCTGTGGATGAAAAGAAAAAAAGGCGCGTAAGAGACGCCGCTATGTTTTTTATAGCAGAAGAATCTATATTAGACCCTGATTTTTCAGCTAATGATTTCCGCTTTGACGTAATAGAAATAATGGGAAGTATAATGGAAATTAATCACATTGAAGACGCTTTTTAAGAAAATACTAGGGGGTAATTTATTGGAAAATACTTTTGAGCTTGTCAGAACTGCCTATAAGGCGCTGGACGAAAAATTCGGAATCGACATTACTGTATTAAATGTTGAAGGAGTAACTGTTTTAGCGGAATATTTCATAATTGCGTCGGCCAATAATTCCACTCAACTAAGAGCAATGGCGGAAAATGTTAGTGAAAAGCTCTGTAAGTCTGGAGCAAGGCTTAAACATAGCGAAGGTTATCAGAAGTCCAATTGGATTTTATTAGATTTTTCAGATATAATAATACATTTGTTTACAAAAGATGAACGCGAATTTTATGATCTTGAAAGAATATGGAGGGACGCGGACGGTGTTGAAGCACATGAGTTAGCGGCAGAAACGCTACATGGATAGGAGTATTTGTCCGCAGTTCTTTTAAAAAAGAAAAGCCTCTGTCGGCCGAAATTATTAACCGGCATGTAGAGCATTTAAGAGAAATTGACACTAATGGGAGGCTCGTAATTTGCGGGCCTCTTAATGATGGTGACGGAATGTTGATTTTAAAGGCTAAATCCTTTGAAGAAGCGGACAGCATTGCGAAAAAAGATCCCTTTGTAACAGAGGGGGGAAAATCCTATGAAATTAAGACATTGGAGTGCGAAAAAAGAAAATAATTATGGGCTGTATTAATTTGATTTATCAATTGTAGCCGGATCCCACAAATCAACGTTTTCTTTATACTCAAAAGGGGTCTGCCATTCCTTCCAAGAGGTTATTACATATCTCTTTGAGTTTTCAAGCTTTGTTACCTCTGTTTTGACCGAATCATAGAAAAAATTATAGTTGGGGCAAACTACCATTATGGTAAGTCGGATATGAGCGTCTTTATTCACGGAGTCGCTGATGTCCGCTGTGACGGTAAATTCTCCGTCCGTGGTTATTACAACTTTCTGACTAAGTGGCGCTTTTTGAAGATTATCAGCCACAAGTTCAAAATAAATTCTTTCAAACGCCAGCCTGCAAAATTCGTTTTTGTCAGCGGCGTTTTTAAATTCCTCGTCAAGCTCACGAACCAGTTCCTCAGGATATATACTTTCGTCATTCACACCTGAACCCATATTTTGTGAAACAAAATCAGCCGCCACGTTTTCTGCAAAATAAAGTACGGAATCCATTTCGGACAAAAGCTTTTCAGCCTTTGCATCAATAGCAAAATAGGCTTCGTTCCAGCTTTTAACCTTTTTCGCCGACTTTAGGTTCACGTTTGCCGATACCATGGCAAAAACGCCTAGAGTTGATAAAATGATAACCATAAATACAACAAGTACGCTTGTTGCTCCGTTTTCATTATTAATTTTTTTTATTTTATCAGCGATTTTCATAATGACCTCTTATAACTAAAAATAAATTAGTTAGGACTATTTTTTGCCGAATTTATTTCAAGAATCAGTTTTT
>CAYLSP010000358.1:0-1780 GCA_964385935.1 uncultured Defluviitaleaceae bacterium | reverse complement strand
TTTCCTTAAAACTTATTATATTCTACCACAAATATTTCATAAAGTGTAGCCTTTTTTTTAAAAATATTAAGTTTTATTACCGTTTTATTACAACACGCTATATTATTCCCAAATTTTACAAATACATACACAATTTGCAGTTAAAGGAGTCCACTTACTCAATATGTAAAAAAACTATGGCAACGAAAAGCAATAAAACTGCCTTTCGTTGCCTGTACCCTACCTATTTATTTCCCTGTTAAGCTTCTCCAAAGCCCTTTTTTCTATACGTGACACATATTCTGCTGTTAAAATAGGGCTAAAATCTTTAATTAATTGATTGGGATTCAAAGGGTTTACGTCGGCAAAATTAATAACGTATTTAATTACCCCCGTAATACTTACATCTTTCTTAACATATTATTTCATGAAGAATGGGAAAGGAGGTTATGCATGGAAGTCGCTCTGTATATGCGAATGTCAACAGACAAACAAGAAAATTCAATAGAAAGCCAGCAAAAAGTATTACGTGAGTATGCAAAACGCAACAAAATGCATGTGGTAAACGAATATATTGATGAAGGTATCAGCGGGCGCAAAGCAAGCAAACGCCCTGCATTCATACAGATGATTGATGATAGCGACAACCATCTTTTTGAAGCCGTCCTTATTTTTGACAGCAGCCGTTTTGCTCGCAACCTTGAAGAAGCGATTGTCTATAAATCAAAGCTGAAGAAGAACGGAGTTCAACTTATTTCAGCCACTGAACCGACTTTAGATGACGATTCAGCTTTAATAACCGATGCCATGCTTGGAGCTTTAAACGAAATGCATAGCAGAAAATTAGCTAAAAATGTTAAAAGGGGAATGGAATTCAGAAATAGTGAGGGTTACTTTACTGTAGCACCACCATACGGATATACTACGACAGAAAAACCTGGCATAATAAAAATAGTTCCCCATGAAGCCGAAATTGTTAAAATGATTTTTGACATGTTTATAAATGAAAGCCAATCATATAAATTCATTGCCCGAAAGTTAAATCTTATAGGCGCAAAAAGACCAAAAAGCGAACATTGGACAGACAGAGATGTAAAAAGGACACTGAAAAGGGTTACATACACAGGTTTTGTTAAAAATAATAACAACATTTACAAGGGAAACCACGAAGCAATCATTGAAAAAAACATATTTGATAAAGCACAGGAGCTTGTAGCCTTACGGCCAACAACAGGAGTACGTACTCAGGGTTATAAACACTATTTATCAGGTCTATTCCATTGTGCTTTATGTGGAAAAGTATTAACGTATAACGTTCATCCAAGGGGAGACCGATTTCGTTGCAGTGGAAACTCCAAAGGCTTTTGCAATTCATCTAATGATATATCTGTTTCTAAAGCTGAAAAATTGTTTAAACAAATGCTTTATGATACACTTTCCAAAACAGAGGAAATTAATTTTACTAAAGTTATTCAATCAGCGCCTAAAAATAATGAAATTGATTCCTATAAAAAAAGCGTTATATTAGTTAATAAAAAACTCGAACGAGCAAAGAATGCATACATGCAGGGTATAGACACTATAGAAGAATACCGAGAATATAAAAAAACTCTTCTTTCGGAAAAAAATGCTTTGGAGCAAAAAATTCAAGCCCTTGAATCCGAAGATGTTTCAGATAAAATTGAAAATCCAAAATTAGGAATAATGGAACTATTAAACTTAATTGAAAACCAAAATTATAATATTTCCCAAAAAAGTAATTCCATAAAGAAATTAATTAGTAAGATAATATTCGACAAGA
>CAYLSP010000357.1:0-1799 GCA_964385935.1 uncultured Defluviitaleaceae bacterium | reverse complement strand
AACCTAATTGACATTCAAATAAAACAATTTGATCTGCCCGGAGACAACAAAGCAGCCGTTTATACAAGAATGATTTCTGAAAGAACCCAGATAGCCGCTCAATACACTGCTGAGGGCAAGGAAGAGGCCGAAAAAATCAAAAACACAGCCGACAGAGAATCCACTTTGATTTTATCGAGTGCCAAAGCAAAGTCCGAACAGTTAAAGGGCGAAGGCGAAAGCGAATACATGAGAATATTATCAGAAGCCTATGCCGGAGCCGACAGAGCCGAATTTTACGAATTTATCCGCTCAATGGACGCTTTAAAACTGGCAATGCAGGGCGACAAAACCTTAGTTCTGCCTATTGACTCACCTCTTGCAAAATGGTTTGTTACAAAATAATATTTTATGAATTGTAGGGGCGAACTGTGTTCGCCCACTTATATGAAAGGAGAAACCTATGTATGATGTTGCTATAATCGGGGGAGGCCCAGCTGGTCTTTCCGCCGCTATTAATATATTAGCCAGAAATAAAACCTGTGTGGTTTTATCTAGGGAAAAACAGTTTAGTTGGCTAAGCAAGGCCGAAAAAATGGACAATCATTTAGGTATGCAGTCCATGACAGGAATTTCTATGCTTGAAAAGTTTTATGACCACGCCATTAGCGCCGGAGCTGAAATCAAAACAGGCAGAGTTTTGCAAATTCTGTCTATGGGTTCGAGCTTTTCCATTCAGTTTGAGCAAGATATTCTCGAAGCGAAAAAAGTGATAATTGCAACAGGAGTAGCTAAGGGAAAACAACTTATTGGCGAAGCTGAGTATGTGGGAAAGGGTGTCAGTTATTGCGCCACCTGTGACGGTATGCTTTACCGCGGAAAGGACGTAGCCATTATTTCAGACATTGAAGAAGGACAGGAGGACGCTAATTTCCTTTCAGAAATTTGCAATAGCGTGACCTTTATACCTCAGAATATGGAAGTAAAGAACGTAAAAAAAGCCGAAATAATCAGCGGAAAACCCACGGAGGTTTTTGGCGGCGAATACGCCGAAGGGCTTGTTATTAACGGCGAAAAACGAAATTTTGACGGTATATTTATTATAAAAGGCTCTTTACCTGCAGAAAATCTTGTTTATGGGCTTGAAACCGAAAACGGGTATATAAAAGTCAACAGAAATATGGAGACAAATGTGCCGGGAGTTTATGCCTGCGGCGACTGCACCGGATGGCCTTTGCAGGTTAGCAAGGCCATCGGCGAAGGGCAAATCGCCGGACAATCAGCCGTCCGCGCTATAGAAACAGAACTACACGTAGAGGGTTAACTCTTTTTGAACCTGTCCAAGAATTTCAACTACATTAAGTTTTTGAGGGCAAACGTTTTCGCACTTGCTGCATCTTAAACAGGAGTCAGCTTTTGTCTCATACGCCATGAATTTATTCATTGCAGAGGCTTCAGGCACAAGATTTCTTATGTAATCGTTATATAATTTGAACTGCCCCGAGATGTCAATTTTCTGAGGGCAGTTTGCGCAATAGCGGCAGCCCGTACAGGTTATGAACTTCATCTCAGCAATTTTCTCGTTAACCTGATTAATGATTTCCTTTTCCTTTTCGCTCAGGTATTGGAAATCCGTGTAGGTATTTATATTGTCCTTCATCTGCTCCATGTTAGACATGCCGCTAAGGGTCGTTATTACTCCGTCCAAAGAAGATGAAAATCTAAGCGCCCATGAAGCAACGGATTTTTCTGGGCAAAAATCTTTAAATATTTTTTCTATATCAGGACCCAGGTTTGCTAAAGCACCGCCTCTAACCGGC
>CAYLSP010000356.1:0-1819 GCA_964385935.1 uncultured Defluviitaleaceae bacterium | reverse complement strand
AACAAAAATATCTATATATATATATATATAACGAAAATATATAACGATAAAAACGAAAATATATAAAATAACCACTATATATTTTCTAAAGAGGAGAGAAAATTTATGATTGCCGTGTATCCGGGAAGTTTTGACCCGCCCACAAACGGTCATTTGGATGTTATAATGCGAGCCAGCCGTCTGGTGGACAAGCTTATTGTTGCTGTTTTAAGTAACAGCGCGAAAAGAGCCCTCTTCACTGTTGACGAGAGGATTGACCAGCTTAAAATAGTTACTAAACACATAAAAAACGTAGAAGTTAAATCATTTGACGGACTTTTGGTGGATTTTGCAAGGCAAAACGACGCCCAGCTTATTATCCGCGGCCTTAGAGCTATGACAGACTTTGAATTTGAATTTCAAATGGCTATTACAAACCGTAATTTGGATTCCGAAATAGAGACGTTATTCATTACGACAAGCACCCAATATTTGTATTTAAGCTCAAGCATTGTGAAAGAGGTTGTGAAGTTTAACGGAAATATTGATGAAATGGTACCCCTTGAGATTAAAGAACTTATATTGGAGAAAGTTAGGAGGGCGATTTAATTGGAGTCAGTAAGTACACATATACAAAAAATTGAAGATTCCATGCAAAAAATGGAGGATTTATTAGCGGCCGCAAGGCCTGTTCCCTTTTCTAACAAGATTAATGTGGACAAAATCGTCATTTATGAAATTTTAGACGACATTATCGCCGTTATGGAGGAAATGAAACGTGACCTCCCCGGGGAAATTATTCAGGCTAAAAGAGTTATTGCCGATAGTGACAAAATTCTTACCGACGCAAAAAATAAGGCTAAATCCATTCTTAATTCAGCAGAAACAGATGTTGAAAACATGATTTCTGAACACTCCATTTCGCAGCAGGCTATGGAACAAGCTTCTCAGATTATGGACGAAGCTAAAAAGTCCGCTAGGGAATTGAGAATAAACGCCATAGAATATGCTGATGAAATTTTGGCTAAGACGGAGCAGGTAGTTAGAGAGTCCCTGAACGAATTCATTAAAACAAGCCGTCATGCAGAAGAATATTTTAGTGACACAATCGACATTATTTATGAGAACCGTCAGGAACTGCGTCCTAAAAGCTAGAACCCCTGTCTTCATAGGTGAGATTATTCCGGTAAATTAACTAATTTACCGGCTTTTTCTTCCTTTTGGATAATAAAATAATTTATGTTTGGAGGAACTTCATTGGATACCAATATTATTATGAGAAAAGCAAACCCAGATGAAATATTTGATATAAGCAAGACTTTGGCAAAGTCTTGGAAATGGGCATATAAGGGCTTAGTTAATGACGATTATCTTTCGTCTCTGAAGGAGGACAACTGGGTAAATTTTTAGAACAGGGACTAAAGGATAATAAAATATGCTGTCTTGTTGCAAAAAGCGGCGATAAAATAATCGGCGTTTCAATTTCCGGTAAATCTATAACAGAGGATTTTCCTGACGATGGCGAAATCATCTCTTTGTACATGCTTCCCGAATATTCAGGCAGGCATATCGGTCATTTTCTGTTCATAGAGACGGAGGGATATCTGAAATTTCAAGGATATAAGAACTGCGTCATTTGCGTCTTTACAGAAAACCACAGGGCAATAAAATTCTATGAACGACATGGTTTTGTGAATATTTTTGAGAATAAAAAAATAAAATTTGGGGAACAGGAATTAAACTATAATATTATGAGAAAAGATTTAATGTCATAATCAGTTCATATTAACCTGCTAAAATACTAAGATGTAAAAATTGGAAGGGGACTTGTATGAAGATT
>CAYLSP010000355.1:0-1829 GCA_964385935.1 uncultured Defluviitaleaceae bacterium | reverse complement strand
ATTTCGACAAAATTAAAGAATGTAAAGGGCTCAATAAATCTTGAAAATTTAATCCGGTGATTTATAACGCCTGAAACCCTGTATATATCAGTATTTTCGGGTTAAAATAAAAAAACACACGAAAGGAAGGATTATCGTGAAATCAATGGAAGATGTGACTTTAATCGGGAAATTGAAAGAACTTATAGCCCTGGCTAAGAGGAAAAAGAATATCCTTGAATATAAAGAAATAATGGATTATTTAGGCGATATAGACTTAGACCCTGATCAAATCGACAAAATATATGAATATATTGAGGCTCAGGGTATCGACGTGTTGGGCGCTATTGAGGATATAGACGAAGAACTGGGAAAAGAAATTGATTTAACGATTCCCGAGGGCAGCATAAACGTAGATGACCATGTTAGAATGTACCTCAAGGAAATCGGAAAAGTATCGCTTTTAACAGCCGATGAAGAAATTGACCTTGCTATAAGAATGGAAGACGGAGACACAGACGCAAAAAAACGTCTTGCAGAAGCGAATTTAAGGCTTGTTGTAAGTATTGCAAAGCGTTATGTGGGACGCGGAATGCACTTTCTTGATTTGATTCAAGAGGGGAATTTAGGTCTCATTAAAGCCGTTGAAAAGTTCGATTTCAGAAAAGGTTTTAAATTCAGTACCTATGCTACCTGGTGGATCCGCCAGGCTATCACCCGAGCTATTGCCGATCAGGCCAGAACCATAAGAATACCTGTTCATATGGTGGAAACGATAAATAAACTCCTCAGAGTTTCTAAACAGCTTTTGCAGGAGTTCGGCCGTGAACCCACCGCTGATGAAATCGCTAAAGAAATGCAGATGCCTGTGGAAAAGGTCAGAGAAATCATGAAGCTTTCCCAAGATCCAGTTTCACTTGAAACTCCAATAGGCGAGGAAGAAGACAGCCATATCGGCGATTTTATTGCCGATGATGAAATTCCCGCTCCGGCTGATGCCGCTGCTTTCACTCTTTTAAAGGAACAGCTTATTAGCGTTTTAGAAACTCTTACAGACAGGGAAGAAAAAGTTTTGCGCCTTAGATTCGGGCTTGATGACGGAAGAGCCAGAACCCTTGAAGAAGTTGGAAAGGTCTTTAACGTCACAAGGGAACGCATACGTCAAATTGAAGCAAAAGCATTAAGAAAGCTTCGCCATCCCAGCAGAAGCAAAAAACTAAAGGATTATCTTGACTAGATGTAAAATTTACATATTCTCAAGACGATTGGTTAGGTAGTGAAAAATGGAATTATCAATGAGGTTAAAAGCCGTCGCTGACATGGTAAACACCAGCGGCGGCCTTTTGGATATTGGAACAGATCACGGTTATTTGCCAGTCTATCTACTGAAAACGGGAAGAGTAAAAAGAGCTGTAGCATGTGATAAGAACCCGGGACCCCTTTCAAAGGCCGAAGCAAACATAGCTTTATATGCTTTGGAAGGCAGAATGAAAACCATGCTTACAGACGGACTTTCTGGGATTTCACCTAGTCAAGATGATGTTATAGTTATTGCGGGCATGGGAGGGCTTTTGATTTCGTCTATTTTACAAGAGGGGTTAAAGGCAGCAAAATCAGCGGATTTTTTAGTTTTACAACCTCAGTCCCATATACCTGAGTTTCGTAGGAATTTGCATGAGCTTGGGTTTATGATTATTGACGAAGACATGGTTATGGACGCGGGAAAATATTATTTTATTTTAAAAGTGAAGACCGGAAAAGAAATTTATACTGAGCAGGAATACTATATGTCAAAAGTTCTTATGAATAAAAATTCATAAGTTTACCGAGATTATTTAAAATATAAAATC
>CAYLSP010000354.1:0-1831 GCA_964385935.1 uncultured Defluviitaleaceae bacterium | reverse complement strand
AATTCGTATCCTTTTTGACGATAACTGACTATTTTGATGAAAGTGATATTGAAAACATAAGGGCTGAAATTATTTCCTGGGAAATGCGCTTCGAGTGGGAAAAATTGAAAGAGCGTGGCGATTACTTAATGAATAATGACGACCCTGAAAAAGCCGCCTTTTATTATAAAAGAGCCCTTCAATACGACGCTAATCCGGCTACTCTAAATAATTTGGCGCTTTCACTTATTAAAACCAGACAGTTTGAGGAGGCGGCTATCTATCTTGAAAAGGCCGTGCTTTTAGATAAAAAATCAGGGGGAAAAGATGCCAGACGGCTGAATTTTAATTATATTGAGGCTCTTGTTTTGTCAAAGGAATTTGAAAAAGCAAGGGAGCTTCTTTCAGCCGCCGAAAGACAATATGGCGAGACGGGAGAGCTTTTGTATTTTTATGCCGAAATCGAATTTTTGTCCGGGAATCCGTTAAGCAGTATACCCTATTACGAACGAGCCATTGCTAATCATAATGACATAGACAGTATTTACAGGCTTGCGGACGTTTATGTAAAGCTAAGAAAATTTGAAAAAGCTCTCGAAACTCTTGACAGGATTAAAGTCAAAGATAAACGGTTTTTAAGGAAACAAGCTGAACTATATGCCCTTAGTAATAATGTTCCAGCTGCTATAAAATGTATAGAAAAAGCGCTGATATCTGATATTTCCAATGTTGATTTGTGGACAAGGCTGGCAAAATATCATCGGCTTGATTATGACTTAAATAAGGCGTCAAGTGCAATCATAAAAGCTCGCGAACTCAGCAAGGACAATCCCAGAGCTAATATGGAGTTTGCGAAAATCAGGAAAGCGCAAGGTCGTATTAAGGAATATCAGGTTATTCTAAAGGATATCCTAAAGGATTTTGTTAAGGAGTATCGGGAGGGGGCGAGTATTTGAAACAAATCCCTCCCGAAAGTTGGCTTTCTCTTACAATTAAGGCATCTAAAATTCTGCTCACTTCAATAGTTCTGTAATGGCTGATTCCTAGTTTTACGGCTATATCGTTTAAAATCAATCTGTGTTTTTCTAATTCCATTCTACATTCTAAAAGTTTTTCCATTCATTATCCTCCGTATAATAGCGGTTTTTTGTCGTATATTCCGGCTTATTTTTATTGATTTATGCTACAAACGTATATTATACACGATAGTTGCTTAGTTTGCGACAAAAAAATTTTTTTCTTGTCGCGGATTTCGACAAAATGAGCTTTTCTCTATTTCTTTATCTCAAGAAATGTTGACGGAACTTCTCCTGGAATAAAGGTATTTACAAGAGAAACCTTTCTTGTGACAATAATAGAATCATGTTGTAAAGGGTTGACAATTTTCATTGTTGCCTTAATGTTTAACCAAATTTGAAAATTTATTTGATTTATTCCCTCGGCTTTAAAGCTTGACTCATAATCAACCTCCGTTTCGCCGGAAGACATTATAGTTATGGGGTAATTGGGTCCTAGATTAGAAAATGCCTCAACGCCTAAAAGCGCGCCGATAGGTATATTTAATTCATCCATATTTATTTCGTCAAGGGACTTTGTGAGTTCATTAGATAAGTTGGCACAGACGTCGTTTATAAGCATTGTATTAACCGAGAGGGAATTAATGCTGCCGTTTTCGTCAACCGATTTTATATAAAAGTCTGATGATGTAAGCTCTTGACTGTCAGTTATTTTTTTTACGGAATTATTTATAATCACATTAAAATAATTTCTGGCATTGCTTCCGGCTATTTCCACCGCCGCCGGAAAAATTCTATCATCAATGCTCTTTAGCGAAAATGCCGTTAGAACCATT
>CAYLSP010000353.1:0-1840 GCA_964385935.1 uncultured Defluviitaleaceae bacterium | reverse complement strand
AAATTTTTAGCAAATAATGACTTTTAGCCATAATTTATTTTACCCGAAACAACTAATAAAGTAAACAGCCATTATAAAAAGTTGTTTTCTGAGCATAATATTTTTGGAATAATATTCTTAAATTGGAAAGAGGATGACAGATTTGGAAGCATTAACTGGTCTTTTGCTGGGTTCACAGCTTGTTTTCACTTTTATTGCCGGAATATATTTTTATGTAAGTCTGAAAGGGCATTTCAGCGCAAAATCCTCAGGGAAATTATCGGCAGGAAGCGAGTTTGAAAAACTTAAAAAGCTTAGAAAAATTTCTCTTAACGTCCCTCTTTCTGAAAAAACGAGACCCGGTGACATTTCTGAAATAATCGGACAGGAAAAGGGAATAAAGGCATTGAAAGCGGCGTTGTTCGGGGAAAATCCACAGCATGTTTTAATTTACGGTCCGCCCGGCGTGGGAAAAACCGCCGCCGCAAGAATTGTTCTTGAAATGGCGAAAAACTCTGAGGGCACGCCATTTTTAAAAAATGCTCCGTTCATAGAGCTTGACGGCACAATATTACAGTTTGACGAAAGAAGTATAGCCGACCCTCTTATCGGCTCAGTACACGACCCAATTTATCAGGGGGCGGGGGCTTACGGTCAAGCGGGGATTCCAAAGCCAAAAGAGGGCGCGGTAACAAAAGCCCACGGCGGCGTGCTTTTTCTCGACGAAATAGGCGAACTACACTCAATTCAAATGAACAAGCTTTTAAAAGTCTTAGAGGATAGGAAGGTGTTTTTAAACAGTTCCTATTATTCTGAAAGCGACAAAAATATTCCGAATTACATTCACGATATTTTCAAAAATGGGCTTCCTGCCGATTTCAGACTTATCGGCGCAACTACAAGAAGACCTGAGGATATTCCAAACGCTTTAAGAAGCCGGTGCATTGAAATATTTTTCAGACCGCTGAAGACCTCTGAAATCAGAAAAATATGCGAAAACGCATGTAAAAAATCAGGTTTTTCCTGTGATGAGGAAGCTTGGGACACAGCCGCGCAATATTGCGAAAACGGAAGAGACGCTGTTAATTTGGTGCAGACTGCTCTATCAATTGCCGCGTTGGATAACAGAAAAAAGCTTTTGAGTTCAGATTTTGAAGAAGTGGCGAGCCTTTGTATGTATGTTAAAAAGCCGAAAAAACCAGTGTTTTACAGGCGGCCTGGGCTTGTATTCGGGCTTTCCGTGGGTAATGGCGGCGGACATATTATGCAAATAGAGGCTTTTGCCCAAAAAGTTAAATCAGGAGGGAAAATTAAAGTCACAGGAATTTTAGATGAAGAAGAAATAAAAACTCCCACAGGTTTTGGAAAACGCAGGAGTTCTTCTAAAAGTTCAGTTGAAAACGTTATTACCCTGTTTAAAAACGTATTTGACGTTAATATGGATTTATGGGATGTCCATATTAACTTTCCGGGTGGCATGGCTGTTGACGGTCCTTCGGGGGGAATAGCTATTTTTTCTGCCGTTTATTCCGCAATATTTCAGAGGGCGCTTGTAAAAAATCTGGCCATGACAGGAGAAATTTCGCTGTCGGGAAGAATTTATCCAGTGGGCGGCGTTGACGAAAAAATAGAGGCGGCAATAGCCGCAGGCTGTGAAGGCGTTATCATCCCAAAGGACAATTATAAAAGTTTATTTTCAGAACTGCCTATTGAAGTGATTGCCGTTGAAAATATCGGTGACGTAATAAAATCAGCTTTTATGAAGGAGCAAAAAATTCTTCTCGATGTTAGGGACATAGGATAGCCTAAATCGTAACAATAGGTTCTCTATATTCCCTATTTATGGTCTTTTCGCCCCGTA
>CAYLSP010000352.1:0-1842 GCA_964385935.1 uncultured Defluviitaleaceae bacterium | reverse complement strand
GGTTATGACGGCTAATACAGAGGTTCTTTCAAGACTTGGCGTATCAGTTGAAAAAGACGGAACGTTTAGCTTCTCACCATATGAGACGGACAGACAGAATACAGCCTCAGTTTTGTCCTCTTTAAAAAGCGCGGCAAATGTCTTTGAGGAACTTAATAACGGCGCTGTCAATCACCTGTCAAACCCTTTAACTCATTACATAAAATTTAAAAACCTCAGTTATTATTATACTTATAAATTTGGTTCACTTAATGACAACACCTTCGGCATCATTGATTTGGGCGTTTTATATGACAGAGCGGTTTAGGACTTAGAATTATAGGCCCTGCGCGCATAATACATAGCGGCAGGGCTTATGTTATTAAAAAAGGTTCTATATCATAAACGGTTCTAGGGTTTCCCTGTAATTTAAATAGTCTTCTTCATTATAAATTTCTAATATGAGGGGTTTTGTAAGGTCAAGGCTTAAAATGCCAAGTATGGATTTTGCGTTAATGGTGTGGCGGCCTGATCTTATGTCAACGTTGCCGGGAATAGCTGAAGTTACGTTAACAAATTTCTGAACCTTATCCACTGAGTCTAAAGAAATATTTATAATTTTCATAACATACCTCCTCTTAAAGTTGAGCTTAACTACATGTTAAATAAAATCGGCTGGAATGTCAAGGCTATGAATAAGGAAGGGATATTATGGCTAAAAAATCAGAAACAAAGAAAGTAAATAAGAGTCTTGGAAGCAAAATCGCGGACATAATCCCGCCTTTTGTTCTCCTTACCCTGATTTTATCAATTGTATACGCAATAATTAAAATTTGTCTGTCTCAGTCGGGCTATGGCGGCGAATTTGGGGAAAGAATGAAAAGTGACTATGTTTTAATGCTGCTCCAGTGTATTGTGGGAGTTATTGCGATCATGCTTCCGGCCGTTATAGAAAGAAAATGGCAATTAAAGATTTCAGGCAACATGACTCTTGCATTTGTTATTTTCCTTTATTGCGCCATTTATTTAGGAGAAGTCAGAAGCTTCTATTACCGTCTGCCTAATTGGGACACCGTTTTACATACTTTCAGCGGCGCAATGCTTGGTGCTCTGGGTTTCTCCGTTGTAAGCCTTTTAAACGACAGAGGTACTGTTGTTAAGTTAAGCCCCTTCTTCGTTTCACTGTTTGCGTTTTGTTTCGCTGCAACTATGGGCGTTATATGGGAAGTTTATGAATTTTCTTTTGACGGTATTCTAGGGCTTAATATGCAAAAATTTATGATAGCAGACGGAACTGCCTTAATCGGGCGTGAGGCTTTGCAGGATACCATGAAAGATTTAATCGTTGATATTTTAGGCGCGTTAGCTATTTGTACTATGGGTTATTTCGGCATTAACAGTAAATCCTCATGGATTGAAAAATTTTCAATAAAACGCATTACACAGAAGAATAAATCCAACTAAAGGTATTGATTTTATGGAGAAATTTAATTCAATTGTTATAGGCGGTGGACCGGCCGGAATGATTTGCGCCGGTTTTCTGTCAAAGCGGAATAGAAAAACCATTCTTATTGAAAAAAACGATAGAGTTGGAAAAAAGCTTGCTATAACGGGCAAGGGGCGCTGTAATATAACGAATATGTCCCCTTGTGACAATCTAATTGAAAATGTAGCCACAAACCCGTTTTTTTTGTACAGCTCATTTTATTCTTTTCCGCCCGAATCCCTAATTGATTTTTTTACGGAACAGGGTTTAAAAACAAAAATTGAGCGGGGCAACAGGGTATTTCCTGAGTCGGATAAAGCGGCTGATGTTGTTTCATGTCTTGAAAGATTTGCGAATAATAAAAGTACTACTATTTT
>CAYLSP010000351.1:0-1855 GCA_964385935.1 uncultured Defluviitaleaceae bacterium | reverse complement strand
ATTATTAGCTTTCAAAAACATAGTAATCGGTTCGTTTAAAATGTACGAAAATAATACCTGTCATTATTTTCCTAATGCAAGCCTAAAAAAATTACTATACGTACTGTTTTTCATTGTTTTTCGATTCTTTATGCAGTCTTTAGCTCATGTAAATCTTTACCACATCGATCATTTTGGATTTTGGCATGTAATTTGTTCATGTTAAACCCAAAACATAGCAATAATGTCTCGGTTTTTACATTTTTACTTCCTCGTGTTAGAAATCGGTTGAACTGCCTATCTTGCTTCAGAATCCCAAACGCTCCCTCTGACTGGATTGAGCGATTGGTGTTAGTATAAAAAAGTGGACACGAAATCGAGAAAAAACTAAACTAAAAGAAAAAGGGATGTGATCATTATTCAAGTTCCAAAATATACTGACGAATTCAAGAAGACTGTTGTTGAGCTGTATAAGTCCGGCAAGCCAAGCAGCGAACTCATAAAGGAGTTCGGGATATCACCTTCAGTCTTCTACAAATGGGCGAAAAAGTATTCCGAAGTAAAAATGCCTGATGGTGAAAGCATAAGCGTTGATGAAATCAAAGCTCTGCAAAAGCGATTAATGGCTTTAGAAGAAGAAAATTTGATATTAAAAAAAACATTAAGTATCTTTGCCCGAGCATAAGAGATAGGTGCCAACAAATTGAAAAATTGAGCCAAGAGCACGATGTAAAGCTACTGTGCAAAATTCTAAATATAAACCGCTCAACTTACTATAAAAGTCTTTATCAAGTTCCATCTAAAAGAAGCAATGAAAACAAGGTTTTATCACAACAGATTCTATCAGTTTTTGCTGAGAACAAAGGAAGGTATGGTTCTATTAGAATAAGAGAGGCTCTAAGCCGTAAAGGCATAAAATCAAGTCAAAAACGTGTTTTGAAAATAATGAAAATGCTAAATCTTAGACCTGTTACAATTAAAAAATATCGACCTGCCAGTTCAAAAGCCTGTAAAGATGCCAAGCCAAACATCATTAACCAAAATTTCATTGCGAGTAAACCAAATAAGAAATGGTTATCGGATATAACCTATATTCACACAGTAAAGAATGGTTGGACATATCTCGCTTTGATTCTTGATCTTTATTCGCGGAAAATTATAGGTTACGAATATTCAACAAGTATGGATGCAAAACTTGTTGTAAATGCAGTCAAGAAAGCCATATCTCAAATAGGTAAGCCGGAAAACCTCATTTTACATAGCGATTTGGGTTCTCAGTACATAAGCATTGAACTTGAAAAACTATTATCTAAGCACGCTATAACCCACTCGTTCAGTAAAAAGGGTTATCCGTATGACAACTCACCAATGGAGTCTTTCAATGCAAGTCTAAAAAAAGAGGAGGTTTATTTGACTTTATACCCTGACTATGAAACAGCAAGATTAGCGTTATTTCAATATATTGAAGGTTACTATAATTGTCAGCGATTACATTCCGGCATTGGTTATCATACTCTAATAGAGTACGAGAGGGCTTATTTTAAAAGCCTCAAAAGCCGTTGAATTCAAAGCTTTGTTTAAGACCTTGGGTAACTCTGTTCCCCAAACCCCTTGCCTTCGCCAGGAGGCAGTGGGTGCAGATGAACTGCACCCACTAAAACATGGTCTTGGTCTTATACAGTGTCAAGGGCGCAGAGTATTTTTTTCAAGAACTTCACTTGAAAAAAATCTTCCTGCTTTCCTTGACACAACTTCATCTGTTACCTACTTTCCACGTTTTCGTGTCTACCATATTGACATAGGTCCATTGACATAGGTCCATTACTGTATGTCTTTTTTTCTTTCCCGAATACCATTCTTGTTGTCTTTTTGGGGG
>CAYLSP010000350.1:0-1867 GCA_964385935.1 uncultured Defluviitaleaceae bacterium | reverse complement strand
CCGTATTTTTTAATAATTTCCTTTAATTCTTCGGCAATGAGGTTATTAAGCTTTTCCCCGTCGTTCAGAATGTCGTTAAGCCTTTCAATTTCGGCTTTTAGGTTTTCAAGTTCAGAAGTTCTTTTTAATAAATATTCCTTGTTAATATTTCTTAACTTTATTTCTGCCACATACTCAGCCTGAACTTCGTCAATTAAGAAGCCGGACATAAGTCTTGGTATAACGTCCTTTTCGTTCTCAGTTTCTCTAATAATTTTTATGGCCTTGTCAATATCCAGAATAATTTTTTTAAGCCCCGTTAACAAGTGCATTTTTTCATTATTCTGTTTCAGTTCAAACTTTATTTTCCTGCTCACACATTCAATGCGGAAGGTAAGCCATTCCTCTAAAATTTCGCGAATGCCCATGGTTTTCGGCTTTCCGTCCACCAAAATATTAAAATTACAGCTAAAGCTGTCAACCATAGGTGTCAGAGCAAATATTTTTTTCATTATAACGTCAGGGTCGGCGGATTTCCTTATTTCAATAGCTATTTTAAGTCCGTGAAGACCTGTTTCGTCACGAACCTCGGTTACGTCTCTGAGTTTGTTTTGCTTAACAAGGAGTATTATTTTATCAATAATAGCCTCAATCGTTGTTGTATAGGGAATTTCATAGATTTCAATGAGGTTCTGTTTTTTATCAAAGCGGTACCGTCCTCTAAGCTTAAAGCTTCCTCTGCCTGTTTCGTATATATTTCTCATATCAGCTTCGTTATAAATAAGCTGGCCGCCGGAGGTAAAGTCGGGGGCTTTAAGGATATTAATTAAATCTGTATCCTGATTTTTTATTACCGCAATGGCCGCCTTGCAAACCTCTGCCAAATTAAAACTGCAAATGGAGCTTGCCATACCGACGGCAATACCCTGAGTTGGGATAACCAGAATATTAGGGAAGGTGGTAGGTAGTAAAACAGGCTCTTTTGACGTGCCGTTATAGTTGTCAATAAAGTCTACCGTGTCTTTGTCAATGTCCTTAAATATTTCGGCACAAAAAGGATCTAGCTTTACCTCAGTATATCTTGAAGCCGCGTAGGCCATGTCTCTTGAGTATTGTTTTGAAAAATTCCCCTTTGAGTCGATAAAGGGATGCAAAAGGGCGTTATTTCCACGGGTAAGGCGCACCATGGTTTCATAAATCGCGCCATCTCCGTGAGGATTCAATGTCATAGTCTGCCCCACCACGTCCAGCGACTTCATTCTCTGCTTAGACAAAAGCCCCATTTTATACATGGTGTAAAGCAGTTTTCTGTGACTGGGCTTAAAGCCGTCTATCTGTGGAATTGCCCGGGAAATAATAACGCTCATGGCATAGGGCATATAATTTGTCTCAAGGGTCTCTGTTATCCTCTGATCTATAGGAGGGTTATCTACTTTTTGAATCCCGGTTTCTTTACCGCTTTTTTTATTCTTTCCGTTCGCCATTAGCTACCTCGTCTTTATTTTTACTTAAAAGAATACAACCTGTATATTATAACAGATATTTATTATAGGACAAGCCCTGTTTTTCAACAAAAAAAGTTGGCAAAGCGAAAACGCCTTGCCAACCTGCATCTTCTGTAACTTATATGAACCTAGATTGCATTGTGTGTGAAGCAAGCAATTGCTCTTGTTGGAATTACAGCTACTGCTCCAAGAGGATTACCAATGAAGCCACCATTGCCACAAGTGTTGCAGCAAGTGTTGCAGCCGGTGTGGCAGCCGCAGCCAAAACCGAAGCTGTTGTTCATACCCCATGAAGTCATAACTCCTGTGCAAGCAGATCCTACTGGACATCCAAATGATTTCAAGGGAACACAAGGTTAAAAATTAAAAAACACATCAAAAGT
>CAYLSP010000349.1:0-1869 GCA_964385935.1 uncultured Defluviitaleaceae bacterium | reverse complement strand
GAGACTGGGTTAATTGGTATGCTTATTGTTGGGATAACCCGGTGATGTTGGTTGATCCGGATGGTATGGCAGCGGGGTTTGTAGAATACACATTCAGCGACGGCTCCAGAATGTGGACAAGAGCTTCAAGTGCTGATGTTCTTAGGTTACTTGAGAATCTCGTGAGCGCGCAGCTGAGCAATAATCAGGCTATGATAAGCTCCATAAGAAGCCAGCTTAGCACAAAGATGATAGGCGGCGCCGATACATTAAACGCCATGCTTCGAGTTATTGCTAACCCCTCGGGGTATGTGGGACTAGACGGCATTTCCATGACTCTTCAAGCTTTGGCAGTGGCTAAGAGTGAGCTAAGGACATCACCCTACGGAATAGGCGAAACCCTTCAAGACTCTAGTGAGCGTATGCAGGATGGCATGGGTTTGCTGGGTACGTACTTGGGTATGTATTATCTTACCTATGATGCTCAGATGGGTGCCAGGTATGATGGTATGCATCAGGGTGCTTTTAGGCCTATTAGTTATGGGGGTCAGGGTTCGGGGAATGGCGGAAAAGGATATAACAGCTTTGATGCGTTAAAGAAAGATTTAGGACCTGCGGGCGAAGGAAAGGCTTGGCATCATATTGTAGAACAGAGCCAGATAGAAAAATCAGGCTTTTCGTCAACACAAATTCATAATACAAACAATGTAATCGCTGTTGATAGAGCAACACATGCTAAGATAAGTGGATATTACAATACAACAACGTTTGACTTTACAAATGGCCTTAGTGTAAGAAATTGGCTGGCCGGTAAGAGCTTTGAATTCCAATATCAGTTTGGAATAGATATCTTGAAACAGTTTGGGGTGATAAAATGAGATGTAGGATTACTCCTGAGAGTGTAATTAATCAATATATTGAATCTTGCATGATACTAAAAGAAACTACGCTTAGCGGAGATTACAAAAGAGGGAATAAGGAGGGTAAAAAAATTATAAAGATATTTAAGCTTTTAGAAAATAATGTGGATATTGCTAAAATAGCTTTGCCGTCTTTGTTCACTCATGATAACGTCGTCACAAGAACAAAAGCAGCATCACATTGCATAGCGCTCGATATATTTATAAACGAGGCTGAAAAAATCTTAGAGAATGTAGCTAACGATAAAGCTAACGGTATTTTTGGATTCAATGCTGAGATGACACTTAAAGTCTGGAGGGAACAAGGATATTTAAAGGTATATGAGAAATAAAAAGGGGCTGTTGCGAGGCAGTAAAAAGCTGGGAAGCAACAGCCATCTGACCAGACTTTATTAAGAACAAGGATAAGCAAAATATGCATCTGACAATTATACCTTTGGTAACCTGAATGAATTTGGTCAAAGAATTAATATTGGAATTGAACTAAATGGAATAGGAAGTGCTGCAGGGAAAACTAGTTATCTAAATTCTGGTTGGATGATTAATGCTGACGGTTCAATTTCACTAAATACTCCATTTGCAGGATTTACAAGATAAGGAGGCTAACAATGAAGCAGTTTCAAAAAGTAAGATTAATGACCGATAAGTATGTTAACGAAGGTATAAAAAGAGGTGATATTGGGATAATTCTCGAGGTTTATAACGAAAATAATTTTGAAGTGGATTTCTCCGACAGTAATGGAATAACAATTCTGTTATACTCTTTTTCAAAAGATGAATTGGAACTTGCAGAGTAAACTTCACAACAGCAAAGCCCGACTATGTCGGGTTTTGTTGTATTTGAATAAAAGCATTTATCCATAACTTCAATAACAATCTTTATACCCATACAAAAACCATCCACAAAGCCATGGGCTATAGCTATGCGACTCATATTGCTGTGAGCATCCGAAATAGTTTGGAGCAATTC
>CAYLSP010000348.1:0-1876 GCA_964385935.1 uncultured Defluviitaleaceae bacterium | reverse complement strand
AAAGCCGTTAATAACGGAAAATATAATATAACCGAAACAATTCTTGAACTGGAAGACGAAAAAGGAAAAATCCATAAAATAACCCTGTCCCAAAAATGGCCGGTTAGAACTCCGCGTCCTGTTGCGAAACTTCGCTCTGTTGATAGACCGCTCATTACAGGACAGCGGGTTATTGACACGCTTTTCCCTATTGCTAAAGGCGGCATGGCAGCACTTCCGGGCGGTTTCGGAACAGGAAAGACAATGACACAGCACCAGTTCGCCAAATGGTCCGATGCGGATTTAATTATTTATATCGGCTGTGGCGAAAGAGGAAATGAAATGACTCAGGTTCTTGAGGAATTTTCTGAGCTGAAAGACCCGAAAAGCGGAAAACGCCTTATGGACAGAACTGTTCTTATAGCCAACACCTCAAACATGCCTGTTGCGGCCAGAGAAGCCAGCATTTATACCGGCATAACAATGGCGGAGTATTATCGCGACATGGGCTATCACGTAGCCATTATGGCGGATTCCACCTCCAGATGGGCTGAAGCGCTTCGAGAAATTTCGGGTAGACTTGAAGAAATGCCGGCGGAGGAAGGTTTTCCGTCTTATCTAGCGTCAAGACTGGCAAGCTTCTATGAAAGAGGCGGCTTCTGTGAGACCCTTTCCGGCAATGAAGGCTCAATAACCATTATCGGCGCTGTTTCGCCTCAGGGGGCGGACTTTTCAGAGCCTGTTACACAGAACACAAAGCGGTTCGTAAGGTGCTTTTGGACCCTCGACCGTTCTTTAGCATATGCAAGGCACTTTCCTGCCATACAGTGGCTAACAAGCTACAGCGAATATTTAGACGATTTAACGCCTTGGTATGACGAGAATGTTGGAAAAGACTTTGTAATATACCGCGCCGAACTCCTTAAAATTTTGAATGAAGAAAGCAAGCTGATGGAGATTGTAAAGCTGATCGGTTCAGATGTTCTGCCTGATTCACAGAAGCTTGTGCTTGAAATCGCCAGAATAATAAGGCTTGGTTTTGTTCAGCAAAACGCTTATCACAGCTATGACACCTATGTTCCGTTTGAAAAGCAGATGAACATGATGGAGGTAATTTTATACCTGTACGATAAGTGCAAAAAACTTATTGATAAAAACATGCCCATGAGTACGCTGAAAAAAAGCGATATATTTGAGCGGGTAATTTCTATAAAATATGATGTCAGCAATGACAACCTTGATAAAATCAAAGACTATAAGACAGAAATTGATACGTTTTATGATGAATGTAGAAAAATGTGACCTTGTAAGTGTTAAACACATGAGGAGTTTGATTATATGTCCCTGAATTATATTGGTTTTTCTGAAATAAACGGTCCATTCGCTATTCTTGAAGGAGTTAAAAACCATTCCTTTGACGAAATCGTTGAAGTGCAGTTCTCCGGCAAAAAGAGACTTGGCAGAATAGTCAGGATAGAGGGCGACAAAGCCATTATTCAAGTCTTTGAAGGCACTAATGATTTGGATTTAGTGAGGCCAATTACAAAATTAACGGGGAAACCCATGGAAATCAAACTCTCAGAAGAAATCCTCGGACGGGTTTTTGACGGAACAGGACGTCCCATTGACGGAATGGGCGAGATTTTTGCCGAATGTACAAGGGACGTTAGCGGAATGCCCATAAACCCCATTTCCAGGGTTTATCCCAGAAACTTTATACAAACCGGCATTTCAGCCATAGACGGTCTTATAACGCTTATCAGGGGACAAAAACTCCCCATATTTTCGGGCAACGGACTCCCTCATGACAAGCTTGCGGCGCAGATTGTCCGTCAAGCTTCACTTGGCACAAAGCAGAAAAAAGGCGGCGGAGAAGAAAAATTCGCTGTGGTTTTTG
>CAYLSP010000347.1:0-1881 GCA_964385935.1 uncultured Defluviitaleaceae bacterium | reverse complement strand
GGGATATTGAAGCCGGAAAGATGATTATGGACGAGGAAGCGGTGTTCAGAGGACATCTTTCTGTGTCAACTCAGGATTTTAACCATTCTCATGCAAGAAGCAAAGAAGCTGTTGAGAATAAAAATAAGAAACAGGAAGATGATATTTAAATTAATTATGCTATTGCAGCGCTTTGGGTGGCTTTTGGCTTACTCAAAGCGCTGTTTTGTGCTGGTTTATCTCATTATTCTTGACAATCAACTATGGTACTGATAAAATTGCGTTAATAATATTTGTCTGGAGATGTTAAAATGGAAAAGACCATGGAAAAAATTGTGGCGCTGTGTAAAAACCGCGGTTTTGTGTTCCCCGGATCAGAGATTTATGGGGGGCTTGCCAACGCATGGGATTATGGCCCCTTGGGCGTTGAACTGAAAAATAATATTAAAAAGGCTTGGTGGAAGAAGTTTGTTCAGGAATCACCGCTTAATGTTGGGGTTGACTGCGCAATATTAATGAATCCTAATGTTTGGGTGGCTTCCGGGCATGTAGGCGGATTTTCTGACCCTTTAATGGACTGTAAGGAGTGTAAGGAGCGTTTTCGCGCCGATAAGCTCATAGAGGATTTTATGCATGAAAAGGGAATTGAAGAAGTAGTTGACGGTTGGAGTAATGAGCAGTTAAAGGCCTATATTGTTGATAACAAAATTTCCTGTCCGTCTTGTAATTCTAATAATTTTACTGATATTCGCCAATTCAACCTTATGTTTGAAACACAGGCCGGCGTAACAAGTGAAAAGCTTAACACATTGTATCTTCGTCCTGAAACTGCACAGGGTATATTTGTTAACTATAAGAATGTTCAGAGAACCACGAGAAAAAAGATTCCTTTCGGAATAGGACAGATAGGAAAGTCATTTAGAAATGAGATAACTCCGGGTAACTTTATATTCAGAATCAGAGAGTTTGAGCAGATGGAACTGGAGTTTTTCTGTGAACCGGGAACTGATTTGGAATGGTTTGAATACTGGAAGAAGTTCTGTATTGAATGGCTTTATTCTATTGATATTAAACAAGAGAATATTCGCGTAAGAGATCACAAGCAAGAGGAGCTTTCTCATTATTCTGTGGCTACAACGGACCTTGAATATTTATTCCCATTCGGTTGGGGCGAGCTTTGGGGCATTGCGGACAGAACGGATTTTGATTTGAAATCACATCAAACTCATTCTAAGCAGGATTTGGAATATTTTGATCAGGAATCGGGAAAGAAATATATACCGTATGTAATTGAGCCTTCTCTTGGGGCTGACAGACTGGCTCTGGCTGTTTTATCCGAAGCCTATGACGAAGAAGTTGTTGGCACGGATGAGAAGGGCAAGGAAGATGTAAGGACTGTTATGCGCTTTCATCCGGCTATTGCGCCCATAAAGGCCGCTGTTTTCCCTCTTTCAAAGAAATTGGGTGAAGAGGCTTATGGAATTTATACTGAGCTTTCTAAGCATTTTCAGTGTGAATACGACGAGGCCGGTTCAATCGGCAAAAGATATCGCCGTCAGGACGAAATTGGAACTCCTTTCTGTATAACCTATGACTTTAATTCTCAGGAAACAGGTGAAGTGACAGTTAGGTTTAGGGATTCTATGCAACAGGAAAACGTCAAAATCAACGAGCTTGCTGGTTTTATCAGTGAAAAGCTGTCCTTTTAACAGGACGAGCTATTAATTGTTGGAAATAACCTATTTTATGAGGAGGCTTTTAAATGGTGAAATATGTTTATAATTTTAAAGAGGGTAACGGGAAAATGAAGGAGCTTTTATGCGGTAAGGGTGCTAACCTTGCCGAAATGATTAATCTGGGGCTTCCTGTTCCTCCCGGTTTTGTTGTTACTAAAGAGGCTTG
>CAYLSP010000346.1:0-1900 GCA_964385935.1 uncultured Defluviitaleaceae bacterium | reverse complement strand
CGCAAACCGCTTCGTCGGCCATTTGAACATGGAGTGCGTCTTTATCTGCTTCTGAATAAATCGCCACAGTCTCAATATTCATCTCTTTGCAAGCACGTATTACCCTGACGGCGATTTCTCCTCTGTTGGCAATTAATATTTTCGTGAACATTTAAACCCCCAAACTTCTAATTAAGCATAAAAGTAAATTCACCTTCACAAACCTTTTCTCCGTTAACCGTCGCAACACCTTTGCCGATTCCGGCGGCTTTTTTAAGCTTAATAATTTCAACATCAAAAATAAGCTGGTCGCCAGGCACAACAACTCTTCTGAACTTCACATTATCAAGAGCCCCAAAAAAAGCCAGTCTGCCTTTATTTTCAGGCATGGACAAAATCGCATAAGCTCCGGCCTGCGCCATTGCTTCAACAATTAGAACGCCCGGCATGACAGGCTTTTCAGGAAAATGCCCCACAAAAAAGCCTTCGTTCATGCTGACGTTTTTAAGGGCTTTAACCCTCTTTCCTACTTCGACCTCTAAAATTTTATCAATAAGCAAGAACGGAGGTCTATGGGGAATAACTTCCATAATACCATTTATATCAATATCTTTTTTAATATCTTCGCTCATAACAAACTCCTATTCGATACGGAATAAGTTCTTACCAAAATCAACCATTTCTTCATTTGAAACAAAAATTTCGGCTATAACTCCATCAAATGGACTGACTATTTCGTTCATGACTTTCATAGCTTCAATGATACAGAGAATGTCTCCTTTTTTGACTTTCTGTCCTAATTCGGCAAAAGGCTTGCCGCCCGGAGTTGCTGATGCATAGAAAGTTCCAACAATCGGAGAACTTACCATATTTCCGACAATAACTTTCTTGGCTTCTGACGGAATTATTGTAATAGGCTCTGTCGCAGAAGCCTGTAAAACCTCATGGGAAACAGGCGATTCTGTTAAAGTCTGCACTTTCGTGACAATAGTTTCATTTTGACGGCGTTTGTCAGCCTTTATAACCATATTGTCAAACTGAATTTCACATTTTTGAATATTAGTTGAATCTATTAATTTTATAAGCTCTTTAAGCTCGTTAAATTCCATATTATCCCTCCCATTTCCGGAAGCAAAGAACCGCATTATGTCCGCCGAAACCAAATGAGTTTGATATGGCGTATTTTAAGTCTGCGCTTCTTCCAACGCCTTTAACATAATCAAGGTCACAGCCTTCTCCGGGTTCTTTAAGGCCGATTGTTGGCGGGATAAAGCCGTCTTGAACCGCTTTAATGCTTATTATTGCTTCAATTGCGCCTGCCGCTCCCAATAAATGCCCTGTCATTGATTTTGTGCTTGAAACGGCCAATTTATATGCGTGGTCTCCAAAGGTTTTCTTGATTGCAATGGTTTCCGGCAAGTCATTAAGGTCTGTGCTTGTACCGTGGGCATTAACATATCCGACTTCTTCTTTTGCTATGTTAGCTTCGGCTATTGCAAAATTCATTGCCATTGATGCACCTTCGCCGCTTACATCAGGGCTGGTCATATGAAAAGCGTCGCCTGTTGCACCATAGCCAACTATCTCTGCATAAATTTTAGCGTTTCTGGCAAGAGCGTGTTCAAGGGATTCAAGCACAACACAACCTGCTCCTTCGCCTAAAACAAAGCCGTCTCTGTCCTTATCAAACGGTATTGAAGCATTTTTCGGGTCGTTTGACTCATTTAAGGCTTTAAGCGCAGTAAATCCGCCGATTCCGCTTTCAGTGACACTGCTTTCAGTTCCGCCCGCAAATATAACGTCTGAATAGCCATGCTTTATGTTTCTGAATGCCTCTCCAATGCTGTTGCTACCAGCCGCACAGGCAGTTACAACGCAGGAGCAAATACCGTTTGTCCCAAGCTTTATAGAAGTGTTTCCG
>CAYLSP010000345.1:0-1902 GCA_964385935.1 uncultured Defluviitaleaceae bacterium | reverse complement strand
GTGACGGAAAAATGCTTGGCAGGGAACAGCGAATTTTGACAGGTGTTGAAAACCTTCCTAGAAAAGAGGTTATTTCTGACTTTATAAAGCAGTTTTACTCCTCTGCACCCTTTGTTCCAAAAGAAATATTAATTGAAGAAGAAATTGATGAACAAGAAATTATTTCGGACTGGCTAAGCTCTTTAAAGGGCAGGAAAGCGGTCATAACTGTTCCAAAAATCGGTGAGAAAAAACGTCTTGTGGAAATGGCATATAAAAACGCTTCGCTCGCTCTTTCTCAAGCGGAAGAAAAAGAAAAAAAAGAATATAATAAGACTGAGGGAGCGCTTTTAGAACTGGCAAAAGCCTTGAACCTTGATGTAAGTTCTTTTAACCGTATTGAAGCCTATGACATTTCTAATGTTCAGGGACTTGAATCCGTCGGTTCAATGGTGGTTTATGAAAAGGGAAAGCCAAAATGGAGCGATTACAGAAAGTTTAAGATAAAATCTGTCGTTGGGGCTAATGATTTTGCCAGCATGGAAGAGGTTTTAACCAGAAGATTCCTGCGGTATGAAAAAGAAAAATTCGAGGACAAGACCATAGACACCGGAAAATTTTTGAATCTTCCTGATATTATATTCGTTGACGGCGGAAAGCCCCAAATGACCGCCGCAAATAATGTACTAAGTAAAATGGACAAGCATATTCCCGTATGCGGGATGATAAAAGACGACAGACACAGAACACGTGGCATTTTGTTTAACGGCGAAGAAATAACACTGGACACACATTCTGAGGCTTTTAAGCTCATAACAAGGATTCAAGACGAGGTTCACCGTTTCGCACTGGAATATCACAAAAAACTCAGGCAGGTTTCACAGATTAATTCTGTTTTAGAAGAAATCGAAGGTATTGGGGCAACAAGAAGAAAAGATCTGCTACTGCATTTTGGAGATGCCAACGCAGTCAAGGCTGCCTCTGTAGAAGAACTGATGGAAGTAAAGTCAATAAACAGAAAAGTTGCACAGACAATTTATAATCATTTTCATAAAGACAAATAATTTTAGGAGGGCTAAAAAATGAATATTAATGACATAACAATACTTGAGGGCGTAGAGAAAATGGACTTTGATAAAGTAACAGACATGCTATCACGGGCGCAATGGAGTATTGGCATAAAAAAGGACGAAGTTATAAAACAGGCTGAAAATTCAGGTCTTGTTATCGGCGCTTTTTATGATGGACAGCAAGTTGGATTTGCAAGAGCAATAACAGACAAGACAAGATTTTCCTATGTTTCCGACGTTTATGTTGACGAAAACTTCCGGAAAATGGGCATTGCAAAAAAAATGATGGAGTATATGCTTGGGCACGAGTCATTAAAAGATGTCTATCAGTGGGTCTTAACAAGCGATGCCGATGAACTTTATGAAAAGCTTGGTTTTGTTCCGCTATCTAAAAAATTAACTTGGATGGAAAAATGGCAGCATGATAGACCGCAAAGATAATAGGGGGACAGAATGGAATATACTGTACCGATTCATGAAGTAATTGAAAACTTTAATCTGGTTTTAGCAAATGACGTGGATATAACCAACAAGGTCATAAAACACCCTAAGGTTAACCGCCCTGCCCTCCAACTAGCCGGATTTTTTGAGCATTTTGATTCTTATAGACTCCAGATCATTGGGTACGTGGAGTATACTTATTTAAGCAAGATCGATGCTAAAACAAGAGATTATGTTCTTAAAAAAATGTTTGAATTTGATATACCTTGCCTGGTTATTTGCCGCGGTCTTACTCCTATGCCGGAAATGATTGTTCACGCTAATAACAATGATATTCCAATCCTTATTTCTCAGGATGCTACTACCGATTTTATGGGCGAAGTTATACGATGGCTTAAAGTCCAGCTTGCGC
>CAYLSP010000344.1:0-1903 GCA_964385935.1 uncultured Defluviitaleaceae bacterium | reverse complement strand
AAGGGTCTAAATAACATAGCCAAAGGGAAAATGGATCAGGAACGCTTCATGGGCAGTATAAAACGCTATGTAAAATATATTATAACAGAGAGCGCCAAAAAGAATACCGATATAAGCTTTCCTGAGGAAAAGCGAAGCTTACCTGCCGGAATGAGAAAACAGGGACTTGGGAAATGCCCTGTTTGCAACGATGGTGAAATATTTGAAAACTCTAAGAGCTTTTACTGCTCAAGATGGAAAAACGGCTGCAATTACAGCATTTGGAAGGACGCCGCAAGGCTTTATGGGATAGAAATAACTACCGGCATGGTTCAGTCACTTTTAAACGGTGAGAAGCTGAAAGTTCCCGTGACAATGCCCAGCACCCGCGAAAAAGGCATGGGAGAGCTTATTTCAAACCCGAAAATAAATTCAAAAGTAGAAATTATTAATTTTGTGAGGGATGAGAATAAAAATGATTAAAACAATTTATTTAGCAGGCGGATGTTTTTGGGGCGTTGAAGCCTATATAAAGCAAATAGACGGGATTGTTGAAACAACCTGCGGATATGCAAACGGAGACACAGAAAATCCCAGTTATGAAGAGGTTTGTTCCGGCACTACAAATCACGCAGAAACGGTAAAAGTGGAATACGATTCCGAAAAACTGATTCTTAATAAGATTTTAGAAGAATTTTTTACAATAATAGACCCAACGTCTCTAAACCGGCAGGGCGGAGATGTTGGGAGTCAGTATAGAACAGGTATTTATTTTTCAGATCCGGCAGAAGAAAGCGTTATAAAGGGATTTATCACAGAAAATCTTCATTATGACAAGCCCATTATGACAGAAGTTTTGCCGCTTGTGTGCTTTTATGACGCGGAGGAATATCATCAGGATTATTTAGACAAAAATCCGGGCGGCTATTGCCACGTAGATTTAAGCAAATATAACCCCGGCACTTAAAAGCCGCAAGTCTGCTTTTAAGGCCACCCCTTAAAAAGGGGTTACGGCGGCAAAATAAATGTCACATTTTAATTGCCGCCGTAATATAGGGGATAATTTATTTCCCCATCATATAATAACCATTTGTTCCGTCAATATTTGTTGAAAAGGCCATTGAATCATCATCAAAGCTAATAAAATACAATCTGTCACCGATTATTTCAAAATAGTCGGTGTTTTTTGCTATAACGGTCTCAGAGTTTCTTCCGTCTAAATCGCATCTCTTTACTTGATAGTTATCATCATTGTCTATATAGTACAGATAACCGTTATAAACCTTGAGCTGGGAACACTCTATATACATAAGGTCTGTCTCTTCGCCGGATTCTATATTGCGCTTTTTAATAATTCCGGAATCATAGTCTACATAGAAAATATAGCCGTTATATACGTCGAATCCGTCACTGCTAAAATTGGTTAAAAGCTCATCCGAACCGTATTCAAGGTCAATTCTTCCTACCTTGTAGGTGTCATAAGCGTCTATATAATAGATATAATCGCCGTCTTTTCTCAACATGGAATTATATCCGTTGCCGTAAATCTCATCAGGTGTTAAGGTGCTTGTGTCAACAACAACAAGAGCGCCGAAAACGTCCAGCTCTGAATAGTAGAATGATTCTCCGTTATTGAAAAAGCCAGTGTTTATACCTCTGCCAATATATGTCTCGGCTCTACCATCGTGAGGTCTCATAAACATTCTGTAATTATCAAAGGCATCGGTGTAAAAAATGCCGAATTGATTTACATTAATAAAACAGGGAGCACAGTTATCTTTTAAAACGGTAAGTTCTGAGCCGTCAAGCCGTTCTTTACAGAAGCTAAGCTGATCGCCGGTCTTTCTTCTGTAATAAATCCAGCCGTCATATTCAGCAACAAAGCCGTTAACTGTAACGTCATAAATATAATCAGTGTTAGTCA
>CAYLSP010000343.1:0-1907 GCA_964385935.1 uncultured Defluviitaleaceae bacterium | reverse complement strand
TCGCCGTCAACAGGCACGCCGTCTGTACGGAGTACGCCAACTTTATAGGATAAAACATCACCGTATTTGTTTGGTGTTAAAATCTTGTCTAAAACATAGAATTTAAGATTGTTGTATGTATCATACCATTCGTTAACTACGCCTTCACTTGTTCCTGCATGGAAAGCGGCATCAGCTAACTGCATTTGATGTCCTTTTGTAAAGTTTACAACTGTTCCGTCTGGTTTTACAAAGTCAACAATATTAATGTCCTCAGGGTTAGCGTCAACAATAAAGCAATGTCCTGTATCGGATGCTACTTTTGTTCTTGAAATCAAAACACCGTGGTCATTAAGGAATGAATCATAACCGACTTTATCGACAACCTCAATTGTCATTCCATTGAAAGCTGTAGTTCCAATAGAGTAGCCTTCCTGACCCGCTGGCACAACACATCTTAAAGAGTTCCAATCAGGTGATTGAGGAATTTTGTCTGTCAAATTATTAATACGGATTCCTTTTACACCGCTAACTCCATATTTTTCACCAACTGGTACTTCTCTTGTAGCGATTTCAGCCACTACAGGAGTCATGTCTTTAAGTTTTTCATAATCAAGGTCAACTATTTCAGAAACGGAAGTAAACGGAGTAGCAGCAAGCATTTTTGTACGTAACATCATATGAGTTGGGATAGAACCTCCGCCATATCCAGGAACTTTCCATCTGTCATGGTCTCCGCCGGGGCCGCTGAAACATCCTCTACTCATAGCGTCCCAAGGACCTGTATAGTCACGGTGATAGTAATAAGGACTTCCGTAGTTATCAGGTAATGTTACAACGTGACCAAATTCATGTGCGAATGTAGCCATTCCGCAATCTTCGCTTTGTAAAGAGTAAATGACATCTTGTGTTTTTCCTGTAAAAGGATTAACTCTGTTACGTGCTTTGCTTTGGGCGGACCAGATTGATGCTGCGGATAACCATGATGTCCATGGAACATAACGAGTTTTAGCCCAGTTAACGCCCTTTTCATTTCTTTCTTTCGCCCAATCAAGAGCTTCTTGAGAAACTTTGTCGCCATAGCCTAATTTAATAAGTTGTTCAAGCTTTGCAAGAGGACCGAATTCATAAGGAACGTCTTCTTTATTAAGCCATTTTAATTCACCAAATTCCTGCCAAACGCCGGACTCATCATTTCCTGAGTGTAAAATGAATACGAAAGAATAATCGTCATAGTTAAAGGCTTTTGTTGTTTCAACTATATTAAGAGTATCATTTATAATACTGCCTGTTGAGAATCCCGGAGGCATATCAAGCTTAATGTCATTCATCCTACTCTCATTAAGTCCGTATTGGAACTCAAAAAGAGGTAATGTAATAGGACCGTATACATCTAATTCCATACTCCAGTCACCATAGGAGTTTTCAAGCAAATATTCGTTAATTGAGGTATAATGGTTTGCTTCGTTGGGCACATTTAAGAAATCCTTCCAGAATTGAGCAAGATCTTCTGGCTTAACCGGGTCTATTTTCGGGTTAGTAAAAGCGTTTGATTCTTTTGGTAAAGTTACGTCAAATGGACGATCCGGGAAGTCAACTAATAACAACATGCCTTTACGAGGCGTTTTAGGAGTTATTGTACCTTCCGCATACTCTTTTTTCCAGTCTATAACTGGGTTTGGCTTCCAATCGTCCCAAGTCATATCCCTCTGGAGCTCCCACGACTTAGGGTCAATTGGGTCTGGAACGGCCTCTAAGCCTACATCCCCGACAACTGGTTTAGCATTAACAGCAACGGTTGCACCACCCGCTAGGGGAGCAATAGTCATGCATAACGCTAGAAACGCACTTGTTGCTACTTTAAACAAATTCTTATTTCTGTTCATAATAACACCCTCCCTATATTTTTTATTATCCAAGCATACCCT
>CAYLSP010000342.1:0-1916 GCA_964385935.1 uncultured Defluviitaleaceae bacterium | reverse complement strand
TATTTGATAAACCGCCGACCGCAGTATATTCAAAATCAAAGGCTTCATTTTTTCAGTCTTTGTCTTTGAGACACTATTAATTACGTAATCAATATATATTAAGTTTCTTATAACACCATTAACAACCTCTGTTACAAAGGCTTTTCCCTCCATAACATTGTTTTTTTGGAGAGTTTTTCTAAGAATTATATTATTATAGCCGCCCTCTTTCAGTATATCAATCAGGGCGTATACGGCTACTTCCCGTTCGTCTATTTTCATGGATTTACCTAGCTTTCGGGTCATTGATTTTAAATATTTACTTGCGTAATAGTATATATTTCCTTATGGTTAATGTCAAGTGTCCCACATGGTATTGATTTTTTTTAGATATATTATATAATCTAGTTATAAAGCAAGCATTAGAGACGGTTAGGAGATTTTATGGTTAATAAGAAGTCAAATACTAAAGAATATTCAAACGATTCTATAATACAACTAAAGGGAGCGGACAGGGTTCGTTTGAGACCCTCTGTTATTTTTGGTTCAGACGGGATTTTGGGCTGCCAACACTCCATTTTTGAAATAATTTCAAATTCTATAGATGAGGCCAGAGACGGCTTTGGGAAAAAAATCGAAATAATCCGCCACAGTGATAATTCAATTACCGTAAAGGATTATGGTCGCGGTGTTCCCGTTGATTTTAATCAGGTCGAGAACCGTTATAACTGGGAGTTAGTTTTTTGCGAACTCTATGCCGGCGGAAAATTTAACAGTGGCGAGGATAATTATCAATACAGCCTAGGGCTTAACGGTCTGGGGCTTTGCGCAACACAGTATTCCTCTGAATACATGGATGTAACCGTCTTAAAAGACGGCTTTGAATATAAGCTTCATTTTGAAAAAGGCGAAAATGTTGGCGGGCTTGAAAAAAATCGCACAACAGAGACCATCACCGGAACATTTATAACATGGCGTCCCGATAGAGAAGTTTTTACTGAAATCAACGTACCTTTTACCTATTTTAAGGAGACGGTGAAAAAACAGGCTGTAGTTAACGGCGGTCTATTATTTGTCTTAACTGATGAAGAAACCGGAGAAAATATTGAGTATTGCTACGAAAACGGCATAAAGGACTATATTACAGAACTTGCAGGACAGAATTCATTTACTTCCCCTCATTATCTTGAGCTTGAAACAAAGGGCAGAGATCGTGAGGACAAGCCCGAATATAAGCTGAAATGTCAGTTCACCTTTTGCTTTAACAACGAAGTTAATATTGTAGAGTATTACCATAATTCCAGCTTTTTAGAATACGGCGGTTCGCCCGATAAGGCTGTTAAATCAGCCTTTACCTCTGCTATAGACAGTTATATAAAGGCAAATTCTCTTTATAAAAAAGACGAGAAAAAAATAACCTATAACGACGTATTCGACAGTCTGATTTTGGTATCAAACTCCTTTTCAACAGTGACAAGCTATGAAAACCAGACAAAGAAGTCAATTACTAATAAATTCATTCAAGAAGCCATGACTGACTTTTTGAAGAAACAGCTTGAAATTTATTTTATTGAGAATAAGTTAGAAGCTGATAAAATTGCCGGACAAGTTTTGGCCAATAAAAGAAGCCGTGACCAAGCCGAAAAAACGAGACTTGCCATAAGAAAAAAACTCACGGGTGCCATTGACATCAACAACCGCGTTGAAAAGTTCGTTAATTGCAGGAGCAAGGACGTTAGCCGACGGGAGTTATACATCGTTGAGGGAGATTCTGCTATGGGCGCGGTTAAACAGGCAAGAGACCCTGATTTTCAGGCGATTATTCCAGTTCGCGGAAAAATTTTAAACTGTTTAAAGGCCGATTTTGAGAAAATATTTCAAAACGATATTATAACGGATTTAATAAGGGTTTTGGGCTGCGGCGTTGAAGTTAAGCA
>CAYLSP010000341.1:0-1930 GCA_964385935.1 uncultured Defluviitaleaceae bacterium | reverse complement strand
GCTCATATTTCCAGTTTACACCATTTTATAAGCGTTTACAAGTTCGATGACTATAAAGCAGCTTTTCGGGCGAAAAGGCTTGTGTCGTAAGTTACTATTTCATCGGCGTTAATTGAATCTTCAAGAAAAAGTTTTACATCCTCAAATTCTTTTAACTGATTGCCTTTTAGGTGACGACAATCTTTTATACTTGCAAATTTTTCTCTTATTACATTCATTTCAGATCCCCTCCATATGTTACTTTACCATATTTTGAGGTGATGCGCTAAATTTTATGAAACGAACGTGAAAATGAGTAACTTTTGAATTGCAATAATTCACTAATTACGCTATAATTAAATTAATACAATCAATTCGCTTCGGCTCATATCGGTAACGTAATCACGGTGACAAAACCTAATCAATTTGGTTTAAATTGTTTGTTGTGCGAGGAAAACGTTATGTCTCAAGAATTATCTTTTGACACATTTGTCAGACGGGATGAAATCCTATCCCTTCTTAATAAGGGAACCCGTGCAAAGGTAACCTTTATTGGCGCGCCCATAGGCTATGGAAAAAGTACCGCAGTGCAAATGTGGTTGGACACACTTGATGAAGGAAAAACTCATCCACAACGCATAAATCCCAATGATTCTCTGCCTGACTTTGACGATAATGGCAAGCATATCCTCGTTTTAGATGATTTTCAGAATAACAGTGAAATTAAAATGCAAGATATTATTGCTTATATAAAAGACAGTCCGGCGGAGTTTTCCTTTGTGATTGTAAGCAGGGGAGAGCTGCCTGAAGAGCTAAAGGCATACGCCGCTGTCTGCCAGCTTTGCCTTATTACAGCTGAGCAGCTTGCTTTTGACGCTCAGGAAGTTGGGGAGCTTTTAGCGCTCTATGACATAAGCCTTTCCGACAAGGAAATCCGGGAGATGGTGATGCTTACGGGAGGGCATATTCTTGTCTTAAACGCACTATTGGTGGCAATTCGAGCAAACAGAAATGTATATGATAAGAATCTCTTACAGGATGCACAAAGGGATGTATTTGGGATTCTGGATGCAGAAATTGAGCCTAAATCCAATAAAAGGCTTTTGGCCTTTTTGTCGCGGCTGTCATTCTTTGAAACGCTGCCTAAAGGTCTAATCCCGGTTGTCACCGGTCAGGCCGATGCAGAGCAATTATTTAAGAAACTAATGCGCATCAGCAGTTTTATTATTTCAATTCCGGATGGTGGGGTTAAATTCCGTCCTCTTTTTCGCGCATATTTTATGGAGAAATCCAAAACACATTTGTCAGAAAGCGAAAAGACCACCACCTTGACAAATGGCGGGCTGTGGTTCAAGGCAAACGGCGACGTGCCAAACGCACTGCATTATTATTTCTTAGCCGGAGACTATGAAACCGCTGTTATTCTACTTACCGAAGTTGCAGAAAAACATGCCGGAGCTACCGGTTTCGATAAGCTGAAAACCTACTTCACCGGACTACCCAAAGAACTTTTAGAGCAAAACCCAATCCTAATCTCGGCTACCTGTATGATGCACGCGATTTATCAGCGCTTTGAGGAAAGCCGTGTATGGTATCAAAAGCTTGTAGATATGAAAAACAGCCTGCCTAAAGATGACCCAAGATATAAAATCTGCGCCGAAAAGCTTGTATATCTGGACATAGCGCTTCCATGGAAGCCTCAAACAAGCTTAGCTAGGACATTGCTAAATGTAGCTGCTCTCATAGCAAGCGGCGAATTTACTATGCAAAGCCCCTCTGTCACTGGCAACCTGCCAAGTATGATTTCAGGCGGAAAGGATTTCAGTCGTTGGTCAAAGCAGTCCGTGCGCATGAGAACCATTTTGAAACCGGCACTCAATTTTGTGTTTGGACGCTACGGTATCGGGGTTGCGGACATCGGAGTAGCCGAAACATTTTACGAACGCGGTGA
>CAYLSP010000340.1:0-1932 GCA_964385935.1 uncultured Defluviitaleaceae bacterium | reverse complement strand
CCATCAGACTTACAGGAATTATGAAAGGAAAAAATTATGTTGCCAATTAAAATAAATTCAAAATTTAAAGCATTTGTTTCCTTTGCTACTATATTCGCTATCTCTTTTTCATCCGGGTGTAGACCTGCTAATAACGAGGCAAATAAGCAGGATTCTTTTGCCTCGGAAACGGCGGAAATAGTTGAAACCTTTAATATGGAAACAGAAGAATCAATTAATTCAAACACAAGCATACTAACAGACTCTCCACTGGAGCTTTACGAAAGGCCTCCGTTGGAAAAAAGCTTAACAACTGAAATCGACTTTACCAAATTCAAGCCAAACGAAGCCGGTGATATTCTTATATTAATGTATCACGGCCTATTGCCAAAGGGGCCTCATGCCTCATATCAAAGAACAATAGCCGATTTTAAAGATGACATACAAAAACTTTACGACAGCGGCTTTCGGCTTTCTACGTTAGCTGACGTTGTAAACAACAATATAAAAACACCTGCCGGTTATTCCCCTGTTGTTCTAACCTTTGACGATGCTATGAGTACAGCTTTTTCCTTAGTGGAAAAGGATGGAAAACTTGTGCCTACTACTGACTGCGCTGTAGATATATTGCAGAAATTTGCTAAGAAAAACCCGGATTTTGGTAATACGGCCTTATTTGGTGTAAACGGTGGGCCTGATCAGTTTCGCGGCGCCGGTACTATTTCTGAACGTTATAATTATTTGATAAATAATGGTTATGAGATTGGAAACCATACTTACAACCATAAACAACTCAGCGCCCTTACAGTTTCCCAGCTTCAAGAGCAAATAGGAAAGGTTGAGCAGGAAATATTAGATAATGTTCCTAATTATAAAGGAATTTGCTTGGTTTATCCCTTTGGCGTAAGACCTAAAAAAGGCGACAGAGAGTATGCTATTAAAGGCAAGTATAAAAACACAATTTATGATTATAAGGTCGCATTAAGAGAGGGTCAAAGCGGAGCCTCTGCGAACCCCGGGCATATTCTGTTCGATCCGCTGAACATTCCCCGTGTACGTGGTTCTAACAACGAAAGAACAGATCTTGGCTGGTGCTTTAAATATTACGAGGAGAACCCTGAAAAATTATTTATTTCAGATGGTAACCCGGATACGGTTACAGTGCCGAAAGATATGGAAAAAAAGCTTAAAATGGAAGCACTAAAAGACAAAGAAGTAATCGTATATGAATTGGAAAAATAGTATATTTTAAATGCCGAAGCGCTTATTTGCCTCGGCATTTTTTTGTTTAAGGGGGTAATTAATTATGTTATAATATAAAGGATTAATAGTCAGGAGGGTATCATGACTTTATTTTCTCTTAAAGATGTAGGCTTTAAAGGTCTAATCAACTATCCGCCTATCGAAATTGAAAGGGGCGAAGTTACATTCATCTGCGGAAAAAGTGGTAGCGGGAAAAGTACGCTTTTAAAGCTTCTTAACGGTGTAATTTCACCAGACAGCGGTATTGTTGAGTATCTAGGTAATAATGTTGAGTCCTACGATTCAATCGAACTAAGGCGTGAAGTATTACTTTGCGGTCAATCCGTATATTTGTTTGAGACAAGCATAGCAGATAATTTTAAAACCTTCTATGCCTATAGAGATCTACCGTCACCGGATGAAAAAAGCATTTGCCAGTACCTTAACCGTTGTCTTGTAAATTTTCCTTTAAGCGCTGGCTGCGAAACAATGTCAGGAGGTGAAAGGCAAAGAGTTTACATAGCTGTCTGCCTATCCTTTTTGCCTAAGGTGCTTTTATTAGACGAGCCCACAAGCGCCCTTGATGAGTTTCTTTCTGAAATGCTTATTAATAATGTCATTATCTTATGTAAAAAAGAAAATATAACATTAATTATTGTTTCCCATAATAAATTTCTTGCTGAACGTTATGCAAGCAAAATTATTGATTTA
>CAYLSP010000339.1:0-1946 GCA_964385935.1 uncultured Defluviitaleaceae bacterium | reverse complement strand
AATCGCTATCCATTAGTTTTTCATCACCATTGACATAGTATTTATTTGTACCAATGATAAATTCAACTGTGTTTGAATTAAGCTTTCCTGAGGCGGCTTGTTTGCTTTCATCCCATGATACCTCTGCGCCGAGTGCTTCAAAAAGCTCTCGCATTGGATAGAAGGTTCTGTCATTTTTATTAATAATTGGAAGCGTAAATTTTAGTTTATTGCCATTAAAACGAACGGAAGTAGGTTTTTCGCCATATGTATAATAGTCCTCCGAAACAGCATACATGTTTTCATAAGATTTTTCGCTCCAAACATCATAATAAGCTTTTATATTAACATCAACTCCTGCATAATCGGCCATACAGGTATTAAGAACGGTCTCGTCAACTCCCTCTTTCGGGACTTCACCGTTCATCCACTTAACGCCATAATCTGCGGAAGCGTTTGTAAACAAAGTGGAAGTGGACACAGGCCATGTAGAGAATCTGCCTAAAACACCCTTTTCTTTAAGAATTTTTTCAGTTTCGTTTAGAACTCTAATAGCATCTTGTTTTGAATAGTTGCCAACCTTAATATCAAAAGCGTCAATAAAGCCATGATATGGAGATGGATCGCAAGGTTGAGGATATATTGCACCATTGTCGGCGCAGGCCTTTATAAGCGTGGGCTGTAAGCTGTGATTTGTGCAGAAAAAGGCTGTATCTTTCCCATATTCTTCAACTAAAAAGGCAATCTGCTCTTGCAGATACGTTTTCGCCTCCGTGATACCATACTGGCTAATTGGATCAAGCACTGCTGCGTCTAAAAATTTAATTCCAATTTCTTCACATGTCTTTTTCATTAGTTGGCGCCTTGACGAAAATAACCATAGCGACATATGCCTTGGAAATGAGCAATGAATGAGTGTTTTGGCTCCCATTTTTTTGGCCTGGACCGGTATTGTATATCCCATATCTAAATCGTTTGTCATAAGAGTCATATCTGCTATCTCAGCTACCTCTACCGGGTTTTCTACTGTATTACAGTATGCAATGAAGATATCGTCTCTTTTCTCAAGAAGCTTATAAACAGCCGCATTTGTTCCCGGGACAGCTTGATTGATAATAAGAACTTTTATAGAAGGGTCGTCGGCTAGTTTGCTGACAATAGAAATCATTTCTTCTTGTTCTTCCATAAAACGTTTCGGCCATGTGACGTGAATTACGTTGTTTTCCCCATATTTCTTTATAAATACTTTTGCTGAATAATACTCTTCCTGATATTCAGAAACATCACAGGTAATAATTGCAATTTTACCGGGCAAGGTCGATTACCCCCGCTGATACTTTTAAAGCACCGGTCAAACCAAACAGGAAAACAAAAACCAAAAACAGACTTAACACTTTTTTCATTACAAACTCCCCCATTCAAAAACATAAATATAATTTACATTTTTTCAGGCGCGGACATTCCCAAAAGCGAAAGGCAGGTTTTAATTATGTCTCTGACAGCATAGACCACAAGGAGTCTTGCTTTTTTTGTCTCGTCATCAGAAGTTATAACGGGGTTGTCATGATAGAATCTGTTAAAGCTTTGAGCCACAGAAATCAAGTAGCGGGAAATTATGTATGGCTCAAATTTATTAGCCGCTTCTATGGGTTTATCTTTAAATCCGTCTAAAAGCTTCGCGATTTCAAAGGAGGCTTCGTCTGTGATTATTGAAAAATCCACATCTGCGGTTATTTCTATTCCAGCTTTTTCGATAACCGAATTACATCTTGCGTGTGTATATTGAACATATGGACCTGTTTCTCCATCAAAACTCAGAACTTTGTCCCATGAAAAAAGATAGTCTTTAATACGGGTGTTATATAAGTCGTTAAAAACAAGAGCGCCGATTCCTATTTGTCCAGCGACTTTATCTTTTTCTTCAAGTGATGGGTTTTTTTCTTGAATAATACTCTTGATTCGTTCAA
>CAYLSP010000338.1:0-1956 GCA_964385935.1 uncultured Defluviitaleaceae bacterium | reverse complement strand
AGATTTTCGCCAAAGATGTGGATTTAAAGGTGGTGGCGCAAACTACTTCCGGTTTTACAGGTGCTGATTTGGAAAATCTGTTAAACGAAGCCGCTCTTCTTGCTGCCAGAGATAATAAAAAAACAATTGAAATGGAAGAAATAAGGCGTGCTTTTGTTAAAGTGGGAATTGGAACAGAGAAGAAATCTCGAGTTGTTTCCGCTAGAGATAAAAGGATTACCGCTTATCATGAGGCTGGTCACGCTATTATTGGTGAAGTATTGTCAGAGCTTGACCCCGTTCATTCCGTTTCCATTATACCTACAGGAAGGGCTGCCGGATATACAATGTATCTTCCTGACAGCGAAAACAACCATGTAACTAAAACATATTTAACTCAGAATATCGTTTCCCTTTTGGGAGGTCGTGCTGCCGAATATTTGGTTATTAAGGACATAACAACAGGCGCATCAAACGACATTGAAAGAGCAACAGCTATGGCCAGAGGTATGGTCACGAAATACGGCATGAGCGATGTTTTAGGCCCGATTCAATTCGGCGATGACAATGAGGAAGTGTTTATAGGCCGTGATTTGGCTCATTCCAGAAATTATGGCGAACAAGTAGCTTCTGTAATAGATTCAGAAATAAGGCGGATAGTTGACGAAGCTTATAACGAAGCAATTAAAATCATTGAAGAACACATGGACATTTTACACGCCACTGTAAAACTTCTGATTGAAAAAGAGAAGATAACTGGCGAGGAGTTCAGAGAACTTTTCGGAGATAATCTTCCACCTAAAACGAAGGAAAGAAAAAAGACCATGATGGATGAAGTCCCTATTGAAGAAACAAAAACCGAAAAGATGGATGGAGATCCAGAAAAAGGCGAATCATCCGAAAGAAATTTTGATAACTTTAGTTAAAGTATAATATAGCGTAACGCCGTGACAGGAAATATCACGGCGTTTTACTTTATTATTTTGTAACATCCGTCTTATATAGTAATTTTCATATCAAATGTAAAATAAAAGAATTAGTTACAGTGTAGAATCTAGAAAAAGAACAATTGTTTAAATAAATAACAAATCCGAACGCCTCTCCAATAAAGAGTGGGTTCGGATTTGTTCATTTAAAAGGAGCGCACCGCTCAAAATCCGAACTCTCAATATCGGCTAAACGAATGGTTTTTGTGCCGTCTTTGTAGTTGAACGTTAACACAAGCCTATCGTCATAAACATACACCGCATTGACAAAGCTGTCAATAAGCCGCTCCCGTTGGTCTTGCTTGGTTACATCGGTTTTTCTGAACCGATACAGCCAGAAAGATATTTGCTCACGGTCAAGAATCGGACGTTTTAACTGTTCTTCCCACAGTCTAATTTCAAGGTTCTTTTTGTTTTCTTCTAAATCATTTAGGCGCTGCTTGGTAGACGGTGTAATAATACCTTGTTGAATAGCATTTAGCATATTAGTGATTCCAGTTTCAACTTCTGCAAGCTGTTGTTTGAGCAGCGGTATTTCAGAGCTTTCCTTTGATTGTAATTCGAGAAGCATATCGGTTAGATGTTCAATAAGCGCATCATCAAGTAGCATATTCATTGTTTCTGCTACTACTAAATCCTCAATCCATAGCTTTTTAACGGCTTTTTTATCGCAGCCTTTCTTGCGCTTGGAATTGCCGCATTTGTAATAATAATACTTACGCTCGGTCTTGCTTGTACCTGATTCACCTGCCATCATCGCACCACACCGTCCGCAGAATAGCTTTGTGGTAAGCAGATAACGGTCATCAGCTTTATAACGAGCCGGAGCGCGTTTGTTGTCTTCCATGCGGTGTTGCACCCTCTCGAATAATTCCATCGGTACAATGGCGGGCATACCGTCTGGGACAGAGATTTCACCGTATGTATAAGTGCCGCTATATCTTGGATTGTTAAGCATATCGGTTACAATGTGAATGGTGAACTTCTTGCC
>CAYLSP010000337.1:0-1957 GCA_964385935.1 uncultured Defluviitaleaceae bacterium | reverse complement strand
GGAGTATAACTTAGTTTATAATATGATTTAAATAGGAATTGATGAATAAAAAAATTATTCATCATTTTAATAAAATATTTTCGGTTTTTTATATACTTCACAAGAGGAGTTTTCATTAAAGAGTATGCTCTGAGTACATGGTTTGTTCATTATTTTGAGCATGTTTTTTTTGAAATGCTTGAAAAAAGCAGACAGGACGGAAAGTTTTACGGCTTTCATACTCTCCACAGAATTGCTGAGCAGATTCAATATAACTCACTTAAATCAGATGTAGAGAGTGCGTTGCAGCAAAAAGCGAGAATCTCTATTATTTCTGTCAATGATTTATATAGAAAAAAAGAAAAATCCGGCGGGGCTGAGTTAGAAGAACTTATCGGCCTTGAGGACATAAAGAAGCAAATTATTGAAATCACGAGAGCCTCAAAATATAAAAACGAAATGGGAATCAGGGGTATGCAGTCAACCCTGCACATGATGTTCAACGGCTCTCCCGGAACAGGAAAAACCCTTGTGGCGAGACTTATTGGAAAGATTTTCAAGGAAAACGGCATACTTCCCACAGGAAATCTCGTTGAGGTCACGCGTAAAGATTTAATTGGGGAATATATCGGGCAAACTGCGTTAAAAACCATAGATGTCTGCAAAATGGCTATGGGTGGGGTGTTGTTTATTGACGAGGCATATGAACTGGCTCAGGACACGGAAAACCGCCGTGACTTCGGTCCGGAGGCTATTTCCACACTTATTGCTGAAATGGAAAATAACAGGGATAAGTTTGTGGTCATAATGGCAGGGTATAATAAGGACATGGAGCGGCTTTTCAAAATCAATGCAGGTCTAAAGGACAGATTCGCTTACAGACTCGATTTTCCAAACTACAGCAAAACTCAGCTGGCAGATATTTTCCTGTACTTGTGCGCGCAAAATGAGCATGTTCTTGATGAGGAAGCCAAAGAGGAGGTTTATTCCTATTTTAATAAGCTTCCAAACGGACTGATTTCAAGTAAAGACTTCGCGAATGCAAGGTTTGTCAGAAATTTGGTGGAGAGAACCATTACAAAGGCCGCTGTCAGATTTCATAAATCAGGCAGTACCCAAAATGTTTTGGAAAGCGACTTGGATATCCTTACTAAAGAGGACTTTTTTGCCGCTCTTAAAGATAAAGATTTCGTAAATCTCATAAATAAGTCATCAAAAAATAAAATCGGCTATGAATATCAGGCCGAAACGAGGTAGAAAATGGCAATTTGCCCCGACTGCGGAAATTATATCCGCCTGAGCGAAAGAAACAGTATCTGTAACTTCTGCGGTTTCTTATATACAAACAATTCCAAAAACCAAAAAAGTGCTAGAGTTCCGAATTTTAGCCAATATAAATCTATTAAAGAACGTTGCAAATTGGTTAATAAATCAAGCGAAACGGCTCCTTCTTTTGAAACAGAGGAAATTTCTGATTTTCTGCTATCAACAGACATGGATTCTAAAATAAAGTTTTTTGAATCCCACTTTAATTTAAAAAAAATCAGTTCATATGCGGATTCTATCGGTTGCCTTGTGTTTTCAAATTTAACAAATGGGAAGGGCAAGAGCTATGAAGAGTTGTTTTTAAAGTTTTCAGAGGAGCTTTTATTATGCGTAAATAAAATTTATCCCGAATTTAAAGACGCTTTTAAGCCGCCACAATACTCCTATTATAGTTATACGTCTGGGTTTTTAAGAATTGAAAATAAGAACCATTTTTTTGAGACCGCTTTTTCATGCATGTGTAATTTAATTAACTTGCTTTCAAAGCGGATACGAATTGTTTTAATTATTGAGGGCGCGAATCATTTCATTGATATGGAAAGTGAAATATTAAGCCATATTATAGAAAACTGTCCTAGAAATTTAAGGATTATTGCGGTTGAGGACGATACTTCAAAAAATTCAGAAAATCAGGAAGAATACACATGGTTTC
>CAYLSP010000336.1:0-1974 GCA_964385935.1 uncultured Defluviitaleaceae bacterium | reverse complement strand
AGACCTGTAGTGCATACTACAAGTCCGATTTTTTTTGAAACAGCATACTCTGCAACTTTAGAAACTGCTCCTGCGGTGGAAAAGTCAATAATAACGTCCGCCGGCATGTCACAGTCGAAAATGTCTTCATAAGTAGGGAAAGGCACCGCGGCACTTATCGATGTGACATCAATGCCGGCAATAATCTGGCACTTTTCGTCAAGGCGTGCAAGGTCGCAGACTACTTTTCCCATCTTACCTAGACATCCGTTCATAATAATTTTTATCATAGTTACCCCTTTTCCGGGCAGTAATACCGGATTTTAAGTAGTGTAATTAAATAAGTCCGTACTCTTTCATAACTGATTTCAGGGTTTCCTTATTATTTTCTTCCATAGCAGTCATAGGCAATCTGTGACCGCCTACATCATAGCCCATTAGGCCAAGAGCGGCTTTAACAGGTATTGGATTCACTTCACTAAACAGAGCCTTTATAAGCGGCATGGTTTTAAGCTGTAAAGCAGTTGCTTCCTCGATTTTTTTGTCTAAGAAATTTATTACCATGTCGTGAACATCTTTAGGTGCAATATTCGCCAGAACGGAAATAACGCCAATGCCGCCAAGAGATAAAATCGGCACAATCTGGTCGTCGTTGCCGGAATAAATGTCCATTCTTCCATTGACAAGATGAGCAAGCTCAGCAATTTGGCTTATATCGCCGCAGGCTTCTTTAATAGCTACGATATGTTCGATTTTAGAAAGCTCATAAGCCGTTTTAGGGTGAATATTCAGCGTTGTTCTGGAGGGCACATTATAGAGAATAATCGGAAGATCCACAGCAGATGCCGCTGCGCTGTAATGAGCTATAAGCCCCTTTTGCGTAGCTTTGTTGTAATAGGGCGTAACAAGCAACAATCCGTCTGCCCCTGCTTTTTGAGATTCCTTGCAAAGGTGGATGCAATGCTCTGTGTTGTTGCTTCCTGCTCCGGCTATAACAGGCACGGCTTTATTAACCTTTGCTACAGCAAAGCGTATAGCTTCAATTTGCTCGTCATCAGTAAGCGTGGAGGCTTCACCGGTAGTCCCGCATACTATAATTGAATCTGTCCCGTTTTTTACATGAAAGTCCAGAAGCTTTTCAAAAGTCTCAAAATTTATTTTTAAATTTGAGTCCATAGGCGTTACAATGGCAACTCCTGAACCTTTAAATATGGGTTTATTCATATAATCCTCCCCTATCACTTTAATTACATATTTTTCAATAGATATTCCGCAATTTGTATAGCATTAAGAGCTGCACCTTTTCTGATATTATCAGAGACAACCCACATATTAAGACCGTTTTCCACGCTGAAATCCCTTCTGATTCTACCTACAAAAACCTCGTCTTTTCCTCCGGCAAAAAGCGGCGTAGGATATTCATTTTTTGAAGGGTCATCCATCACCACTATTCCTTCGGAACTTTTAAGAAGCTCAGTAACGTCGCTTAATTCAAATGGGTTTTTAAACTCAACATTAATTGATTCGCTGTGAGAGCTATAAACAGGAACACGAACAGTTGTTGCGGTAATTTTTAACGTGTCATCTTCAAGGATTTTTTTCGTCTCGTCAACCATTTTTTGTTCTTCCTTGGTATAGCCATTTTCTAAAAATACGTCAATATGAGGAATACAGTTTCCGGCAATCTGCTTTGTGAACTTTTTAGGTGCTTCACCTTTTAAGCCGTTTTCAAGGTCAAGCCAGCCAGACTGCCCTGCTCCCGAAACTGACTGATAAGTTGAATAGACTATCCTTTTAATACCATACTTTTTATTAAGGGGCGAAAGCGCGACAACTGCCTGAATAGTTGAGCAATTTGGGTTTGCGATAATCCCTTTGTTAGTAAGAGCCGCCTTGCCGTTCACTTCTGGAACAACAAGTGGCACATCCTTATCCATTCTCCAACAGGAGGAATTATCAATAACGATAACTCCGTCTCTTGCCGCTATTGGCGCA
>CAYLSP010000335.1:0-1983 GCA_964385935.1 uncultured Defluviitaleaceae bacterium | reverse complement strand
CTCCCACTTCCCCCCAAGTCAGCTGCCGTCTTTTTCGTAACAGAGCTATCACAGTTCACCAAAATCTTCCGCAAGTACGTAGAGCTATGCCAAAACATTGGAAATCGAAGGGAAGATAAATGCCATTCTAAAGGAATTCCGTACTGCTATTAACCAGCTGCTTGAAGGCGACTGGGGAAAAAATCGACACCCTTATGCAGGAGAACCAATCCGATATGAAATCTTTGCACAGAATATTCGTTGGCAGTGAGGTTTTTGAAGCCGCAGAGTCAATCGTCCGTCGTTCTGCCACACCCGAAACCCACGTGCAGAAAGCAGAGTTTGACGAAATATTCCAAAGCCTCAACAAACTCACCTCCGTCCAATAAAGTTGGTGCAGTAATAATTGGTCTCCTAGAGAAGAAGCACGGTCCCTCTCGGCTTTCTCCATGTTCATCCTTCAGCGGTTAATTAATGAAGACATTATACAAGAAGGATGGGGTAAAGCTCGTGAGGCGAATATGCTTTGGAGAGATCTATACCACAAGTATCGTGGCAAGTTTTTTAAAGAACGCGAAATCCGAGCTGCTCGTTTTCTTAGCTCCCTTCAGAATTTGACAGAGTTGGTTCCTTAAAGGTTGTGACTTCTATGAAATTGAGCCTTTGGAATAGGGGGAAAACTTTTTCAGCCAGTCCAGCTCTAGATGTGTCCGAAATATTCCTGGGCACTGGAAGCTATTATAATAATAGTAACTACTTCATGCAATCCTTGGAAGGGGAAGGCTCCATCCGTATCACTGAGATTTCTTATTACATTGATGAAGAAAGCGGATAAATAAATTCTGCAAATTTCGGAGATTCTGTAAGCGGTATGCTGGATAAGCCGACGTTCTGCGGGAACCTGTTGATGGTGAATATGTGTAATAAGGTGCAAATGGTCAAGATGGTGGAGGATTAGGAGACGGGTAAGCCGGTTCGGTTTTGGCTGGCTGGATTCGTTTTCCGTGATGTTGAATATGTCACCCGCGCAAACGGACAATGGTACGCGGTTTCTACAAAAAAATCAAAGCCAATGAGTGACGCAGATATCCTAAAGTTGAATTTTAAAGGCAGTTATTTCGATGCTTACTATTACAGAGCGATGGAGTCATGAATTTACAATACACTGTAACCAAAACAAATAAAACTACAGAACTAAACGGCAGTACTGTAACATAAAGGTCGAAAAAATTTTGAGTCAAGTACTCCCAATCGTCACTTGTCAGAAATAACGCTTTTGGAAAAACTGGACACAACGCTGTGATTCGAAAGTAGGTATACCCGACTATTTATTTCTCTTCTTTAATTAAATAAAAACTTTTAAACTAAACTACAGAATAATCATGAAACTGCTTGAGTCACATCAATATTGAACAAGTATGATAAACAATGATTAGTATTCAGTAAACAAACAGATTGAATAAATTAAAGCTATAAATTGGTAGATTGTGCAGTCAATGTTCTTTTTATATCTTCTATCACCCAATAGCAACGACTAAAGCGCGCCATTATAGCGGCGCGGAGCGCAAGACATTCAATCTTAGGTGCTGTAAAACGCAAGATTCTATGATTTCTCAGACCTAGCCAGACATACTTTAGGAGGAGAAAGGATGAAGAAAATTATGTAGAAACGGAAAGTGAGCAAAAGCAAACTGTGTAGCCACTAATGGCATGTTTAAAGGGTTAATTAATTTAGAAGGAGAAACAGCTTAGGGTTAACAGAATTTTCTTAAGTCGCACAAAAACAGTTTATGTCACGATTGACTTCAGTTATCATACTTGCGGACATCTGCTGTAACAAGTCTATTATTACAGAATTGAAGTTTAGTTTAGTTTAGTTTAAGGTTTTTTATTTATATTAATTTTAAATAAACTTAAATATCCCTGATTCTTTGACCAGGGTCACTTAAAGAGAAATGAACGTCGCTCCCCAAATACTGCTGGTGATAAAAGTGATATTATTTC
>CAYLSP010000334.1:0-2000 GCA_964385935.1 uncultured Defluviitaleaceae bacterium | reverse complement strand
TGCTTTTTACTTATTACAGCAAATATCGCTATTGCGGGACTTGTTGATCCAACGCCATATGAGTTTACACAATCAAATGGAGAAGTAGTTATCATAACAAATCATGGAGACGAATTTTTGAATTGGCAAGAAGATACGCATGGAAACCTTATAGTTATTGAAAATGGTGATGCTTATTATGCAGAATGGACAAATGATGGTCCAATAGCAACAGATATACTTGTCTCAGATATAATGTATCCTTCAGGAGTAATGACTGAGGGGGATAAAGGTATAGACATACCACAAGAATTACTTGATAGGGCTTACGAACTCCGTGAAGAGTTTATGCCGGAGCAGGAAATGGTAAACTCAGGCACGATGCTTTTTTCTAGCAATTCAAATGCACCATTTGTAAATGCAGGTTTACAGAGAAAAGTGCTCATCATACATGTACGTTGGCAAAATGAGTCGGATTTAAATTTAGAAGGATTAACTCCTCTTACTGACAATGAGATTAGCGAAATTGTCTTTGAAGGAAGCAATTCGGTAAACGCCTACTATAAGGAATTATTTAACTCTAGCGAAGATGTCATCATCCCAGCAAGTGGCGGCGGTATTCCATCTAGCGGTATTATTACTGTAACACTGCCCGGTAAGCACAGAAACCCAGGAAATGATACTCAGGGCAATGTCTCTATAGTACGTGATGCTTTATCTTTAGCAGTTTCACAGAATAATATAGACTTTAGAGCCTTTAAAACAAATCAAGGGAATAGTTATACTTTGTATCCAAGTGAACTTAGCATAGGTTTTATTATTCATGGCTATGAATGTTCGGCATCTCCTTTAGTTTATAGCCCAAGTTATTGGGCGACTTGCTTTAGTGTTAATTATTCGCAGAACGGACTAAACATTGGGCGTATTTTTAGCATGGGAGCATACCATACCGACCACAAATTGACAATTGGTACAATTTCCCACGAATTAGGTCACTGCGCATATACTTTTGATGACACCTATGACTACGGGACTTCTGTTTCTGACGGGAAATCATATGGATTAGGGAATTGGTCACTCATGGATAGAGGTAGTTGGGCTAAACAATCTTCTAATGCATTTAGTGGGTCATCACCTGCCTATGCTGATGCCTATAATCTTGTTAAACATAATATCGTGACCCCCGGAACAATTCCTTATGATGTTGGTGGTTCATTTGAGGCGTCAAATCACTTGGAAATCTATAAAGTACAGACAAATAGTGCTGATGAAAGACAGTATTTCTTATTACAACAAAGACTAAACGAAAGCTTTGATAGAGGTACATTCTATAATATATCAGCAACTACTCGTAGCGGAGGAACGCTAATTTATCATGTTGATGAGGGTACAGGTGATTCACTAAGGATCAACGATAAAAATTCTCATAAGAGAGTGGCTATTGAAGAGGCTCACGGAGGAACAATGCATTTATCTCTAACGTCGTATGGAAATAATGGAGATGCTAATGATTTGTGGGGTAATGGTAAAAATACATTTAATAGCGCTTCATCACCTAACAGCAACTTGTATAGCAAATACACAGGTGATCTAACTCCTCCAACCACAAATAGACCTTCTGGGGTAAACATTAACGGCATTACATATAACAGCAGCACAAAAAAAACCACGTTCACTATAGTGCCTTTGCTAGATAAATTGCAAACTTTAACAGGCTTAAATTGCACTTCAAAGGGCACAACCCAAATTAACTTATCATGGAATCCTGTGCCTAACGCTACGGAGTATGATGTTTTGGTGTACTCGGTATATTCGAATTCTACTTCTTTGTCTAAAATTCTTTCTACAAATTCAACTTCCATTGTGATAGATGGGTTATATGCAAGCACCAACTATTTGATTAAGGTCAGGGGAGCTAACTACCCAGTTATAGGTTCATTTGGAACTCTGACGGTAAGGACTGATGACAAACCACTCGGAGTAGTAACTGATATAACTGTAAAATCAAAAACTCAAACCAC
>CAYLSP010000333.1:0-2008 GCA_964385935.1 uncultured Defluviitaleaceae bacterium | reverse complement strand
AACCGATGGTGCAACCGGGGTGATAGACAATTAACTCACTGCCCACACAAGCCTCGTACATCTCATCGACCATGAATCTTGCATAATTTTTCATCTTATTGAATGTTAGAAGCATCTTTAGCGGATTTGTGGAGTTGCCCGCCGCTTCTAATAGTTTTGGGTCGATATCTACCGATTTATAGTCTGCCGACAGCGGATAAAAACCTATGTCGTAACCCTCCACAAAGCTTTTAAAGCTTGTTCCTGCAGCAATCCGAACCTCTTTCCCTTGCTTTTTTATCTCCTGCGCAAGTGCGATATATGGCTGAATATCCCCACGAGAACCACTGCATAAAATTGTTATCATAATAAAAAACTCCTTCTTGAAATATCCGACAACTTGTTGTACAATACTATTATGCCAATTTATTATTGGAAATTCAACCGACAATGTGTAGGCAAGTGTCGGATTTTCACAAGGAGAAGCTATGAGTAAATATAAAGAAATATCAGCGCAAACCAGACAGAATTTAATGGATGCTTTTTGGGAGCTTTATTGTGAAAAACGCATAGAAAAAATAACAGTACGCGAAATAACCACCAAGGCCGGCTATAACAGAGGCACTTTTTACGAATATTTCGTTGATGTATATGATGTGCTTGAACAGATTGAGGTATCACTTTTGCCGGATATCGAGGATATGCCTCCGCTACTTCCAACTCTTGAAGCAGAACTATCCATCGATTCTTTTATTAAACTTTATTCCAGCAGCAGTCAATACTACACAGTGCTGCTTGGTGACAACGGCGACCCTGCCTTTGCCGCAAAGATTAAAAACAGTATGAAAGCGAAATTGCTTGGGCAGATTGGAGAATTGGGCGAACACAATTTGGAACTTGATTATGCGCTTGAATACATGCTCTCGGCCATGATCGGCATCTTAACCTACTGGTTTCAAAGCGGTGAAAATATACCAAAAGAGAAACTCATTCGGTTGATGTATGAACTAATGGGCAGTGATGGGTTAAAACGGCTTGCCGCACAATTTAATCTTTTGTAATAAACATGGGTGCGCGAAGAAAACGTTTAAAGGAGTGCTTATGAAACATTGCATCATAACAGGTGGAAATTCGGGCATAGGTAGGGCTGCTGCCTTTCAGATTGCAGCAAAAGGGTTTGCTGTCATACTCGCTTGCCGGAATATGACTGCGGCGAATCAGGTGTGCGCAGAAATTAAAAAGGTCACAGGCAACGAACATGTAGACGCTATGCAGGTTGATTTATCTCTGCTATCTGATGTCAAGCGGTTCATTGACGATTACACCGCAACATACAGTCACCTTGATGTTTTGATTAACAATGCGGCTGATTTTGATTTAAGCCGTAAAATCCCGAAAATAACGGCTGAGGACAACGAAGCGCAATTTGCAACCAATCACTTAGCGCCCTTTGCTTTGTCTTTGGGGCTTTTACCGTTGCTTCAAAAGAGTGCTGACGGACGAATCATCAACATTACATCCCAGGGGCTTATGCTTTATCCCAATTTGACCTTTGACTTTGACAATATTAAGGGACAAAAGCAGTACTCCCCAGCAAAAACTTATTATCAAACAAAGCTTGCGCAGCTCATGTTTTCTCTTACGCTTTGCGAAAAACTGGGCGGCTCATCTGTTTCGGTTTTTGCGGTGAGAGTTACAAACGTAAAAATTGATATGGCAAGGTATCAAAGCATTTCACCTGTATTAAAGTTCATGTACAGCATCAAATCAAAGTTTTCGATCTCGTCCGATGAAATGGCGAGGGTTTACACCAAGCTTGCCACAGACGAAAAAATAGACGGTTTTTATCTTGACGAAAAAATGAGGGAGGTTATGGTTTTAAGAGTTGTCACAAGACTGGCAAGGGAAAAATCAAGGGAAAGAACCCGTCTATTTATATGAACAATGGCAAAGAGTTTCTGTTGTAATGTGATGAATTTGACAGGATATTTCTCGCACAGTCTAACCAAAATAAAAGCAAATTGAATAT
>CAYLSP010000332.1:0-2020 GCA_964385935.1 uncultured Defluviitaleaceae bacterium | reverse complement strand
GAAACCTTTCCGATTGGAACGTGAATTATATTTGTTTTGTCAAGACGGTATTCAATTTTACCGGCTTTAATTTCTTGAATCGCTTTTGTAACGTCTGCTGTAACAGTTCCTGCTTTTGGGTTTGGCATAAGGCCTTTAGGACCAAGCACACGTCCGAGACGGCCAACAACGCCCATCATATCAGGAGTTGCAACAACAACGTCATATTCAAACCAGTTGTCGTTTTGAATTTTAGGGATAAGCTCGTCTGCGCCAACAAAGTCAGCACCAGCAGCTCTGGCTTCATCAGCCTTATCGCCTTTAGCGAAAACAAGAACTCTCATGGTTTTGCCCGTTCCATGAGGGAGAACGACAGCGCCACGAACCTGTTGGTCGGCGTGTCTTGAGTCAACGCCCAGTTTAATATGGGCTTCAACTGTCTCATCAAATTTTGCCACTGAAGTTTTTTGAACAAGGTCAATAGCTTCAGCTGAATCATAAAGGTTTAACTTGTTAATAAGTTTTGCCTTTTCAGTATATTTTTTACCTCTTTTACGCATAATGATCCTCCTTGTGGTAAAATCGGGAATTTCCCTCCCACGTCCTTTTTAATTTTCAGCGACAATAATGCCCATAGACCTAGCCGTACCCTTAATCATGCTCATTGCAGTATCAATGTTAGCGGCGTTTAAATCAGCCATTTTAAGTTCGGCGATTTCTTTAACGTCTTTAAGGGATACAGTGGCTACTTTCGTTTTATTGGGAACGCCGGAAGCCCTTTCAATCTTGCAGGCCTTTTTAAGCAATACAGCGGCCGGCGGTGTTTTCGTGATAAAAGTGAAGCTCTTATCCTGATAAATAGTTATAACTACAGGAATAAGAAGTCCATCCTGATTTTTTGTTCTTTCATTAAATTCTTTACAGAACCCCATAAGGTTAACGCCGTGCTGGCCTAATGCGGGGCCTACAGGTGGGGCTGGAGTAGCCTTTCCCGCTGGAATCTGAAATTTTACGTATCCAGCAACTTTCTTTGCCATAATTTTTCCTCCTAAAATAAGTGGTTTATCGGGAATATCCCTCCCACGCAAAAGCTAGAGCTTCTGCACTTGGGCAAAATCCAGTTCAACAGGCGTTTCCCTGCCGAAAATGGACAGCCTGACAACAACGGTGTGCTTGTTTCGGTTGACCTCGCTGATGAGGCCGATAGAATCTTCAAAGGGGCCTGCAATAATTTTAACTGAATCCCCTTCAAATAAGTCAATCTCGTCTCTTGTAAGCTCAATACCCATAAACTTAATTTCATCGTCTGAAAGAGGAACCGGTTTTGAGCCGGGGCCTACAAAGCTCGTAACGCCACGGGTATTTCTAACCACATACCATGTATCATCGTTCATGACCATTTTAATAAGTACATAGCCGGGGAAAACCTTTTTCGAGACGACTTTCTTTTTTCCGTTTTTCATTTCAACAGAATCAAGTACGGGTATAACAACATCCGAAATAATATCGTGCATACCCCTGTTTTCAATTATTTTTTCGATATTGGCCTTAACTTTGTTTTCATACCCAGAATAAGTATGAACTACATACCATCTGAGCTGAGACTGATCCGACATGAAATCATCCTTTTAAATAGACTAAACTAAAATAACTTTGTAAATGCATCATAACCAAACTTAAAGACCCAGTCAAGACCGCAGATAACAACGCCGAAAATGGCACAGGTTATAAAGACGGTGATGGTCATTTTAATAAGCTGGTCTTTTTTAGGCCAAAGAATTTTTTTATATTCGGCCTTATAGTTGGCAAATGTACCTTTGATGTCAAATCTGGGCGCTTTTTTTTCTTTCACTTCAGAAGAGCCCGGGCTGGCTTTCTTCTCATCGCTCATAATAATTCACTTCCCTTTCATTCAGGGTCTTATTTTGTTTCTCTATGCAGAGTATGTTTGTTACAAAATCTGCAATGTTTTTTCGTCTCAAGTCTGTCCGGATGATCTTTTTTGTTTTTTGTAACATTGTAATTTCTTTGTTTGCAATCC
>CAYLSP010000331.1:0-2027 GCA_964385935.1 uncultured Defluviitaleaceae bacterium | reverse complement strand
AGCTTTGACCGTTTAAAGTCGTCTTTGGCAGCCTGAAAAGTATCAGAAAGAGTTTTTCTGCCACTAGGACCTGTGTTTGCATCCCTTAATGCTGCCTTAGCAGCAGATGATAAACTACCTTCAGTGGGATATTTAGCTGATGTAACAGATTGTACAACGGCTGTTCCGGCAAGCATTGCTACAGCTCCGTCAAGTGCAATCTGTTCGTCATAAGCACTTATAAGCCTGACATCCTTATCATGATTGGCTGTTACTCTATCCGCCAACTGCACGATCTGAACTTCACGATCTCTGGCCTCTTGGCTAAATCTGCCGTTAAACATTCTTCCGAAAAATGCGCCTATTCCGCTTCCTTTTTTGTTAGCCATTTCTTGGGAAGTTAAGCCACAAGCATTCAACCTGTTCTGATAAGCGATTTTAGCGTCATAGATATCAATTTTGCTTTTAATAGCATCCTGTTTTACTCGTTGAGTGTCTGTGAAGCCCAAGGCGTTGTAAATACTCTTTGACGCTTCAGTAGCACGCTCTATTTCCTTTACACCCTCTCCCATTAACTTCTGATACCTGTATTGCTGCTGTTGTTTGCGGAACCAATCACCTATCGCACTCATATCGTCATCCCCTTTTTAATTTATCTTGATTTATATAGTAATACGTGTAAATATAAAAACCAGCTCAATTTAAAGACTAACTAATCTATTGCTTAAATACATTAGACTGTCCCGCGCTGTATATTTTCAAGACAAATTCCTTCTCTTTGTCACTTAGTTTCTTGCCTAACTCCTTTTCAGAAAAGGTGAACAAACGGCTTCTGTTGACTTTTATTCCGTTAGCAAGGGACTTTTGTTTAAGAAGGCTTATATTATATGTTTCGACATTTATGTTAGGATTATTAACAATACGAAAGATGGCCGCCGTATAAAAGGCGTCGTTAAGAGCATCATGAAAGGGGAGAAGTGCCTCTATTCCTAGAGTTTCAACAGCGTTTTTAAGGCCTATGGATCTGTCTCCCGGCATTTTAAGAAATGATGTTGTGAGAGCTTGAACATTTATATACTTTTTTGTCAGCAGTTTTGAATTCAAATTATAATATAAAATATTCCTAAACAGAGCTGAAATGTCTCCTGTTCCCCAAACACCAAAAATATTCTTTTCATTTCCCACAAATTCAACGAAATCTGAATACAAATCAGGGAACGTTCTCTCCTGATCCAATATCTTCATATTAAGTGAAGTCATTTTTTCCACATAGGGATGAATTCTTGTATAAAGCTGTGGTTTTACAAGAAAGTTAACATGACCTGTTATCTCTAACGATTCATTTAACTTGACCGCCCCTATTTGAATAATTTCAAAAGGACAGTTGGGTTCTAATATGCTTTTGCGCCCTGTTGGAAAGTCAAATGGTTGATTAAATTCTAAATCCAATATTATGTATTGCATAAAAACGTCCTTTTGGTTTTAATAGGCTAAAAATTGGCACTAATGACCCATATTATAATCATTTTATGTAGTATATCACTCTGAAAAAATTATGTCAACATTATAACCACCCAACACATGGGGGTAAATTTTGGGCGCACACAGAGCGCGCCCTCAAATTTTATACTAATCCTGATCCGGCATTTTTCTAAAGAATGGATCCGTTCCGTCGTTATCATTTTTAGCCTCAGAATTCTTTGCTGTGTCCTCTCCGTCCCCGTTTATATCAACTATTTTCTTAACTAACTCAGGGGCTGACGTTATGGCTACATGGTCAATCTGTGAATCGAACTTTAAAACCTTATCCTCTATTATATGTTTTAAATCAATAAATCTGTCGTCTGAAAGTTCTTCTTTAAGAGCAATTCCAATTATTGCGGTGTTGCCCGTTATAACGGCTGTGGCGTTTTCAACATATTCTGCTGACTCAACTTCTTTTGCAATATCTCGGGCTCTTTTCGCAGTTTCGTCATTTCTTTTCTTAAAATCCTGTATCATGTCAGGTTTTTTGTTATTTTCCACCGTAGAACGCTTGCCCTCGTTGA
>CAYLSP010000330.1:0-2028 GCA_964385935.1 uncultured Defluviitaleaceae bacterium | reverse complement strand
TTACTCTGTTCAAGGACTTTTTTCGCTGTTTCAAAATCCTTTTCAATTTTCAAAATGGCATGTTCTATTTCAGCGTCTTCATAAACAAGCTCACGCATGGGAAAAATGGTGGTTTGCTTCCGTTTTTCAATAGAACGTTGAGAAATAGCGTCAACGATTCTTATAGAGTCAATTTCATTGTCCCAAAGCTCAAACCTAATTGGGTTTTCTTCAATAACTGAAAAAACGTCAAAAATCCCTCCGCGAATGGCGAATTGTCCAGGTGCTTCAACCTGAGTGGCTCTTTCATATCCCATATAAACAAGCTTTTGGGCAATTTCGGAAACGTCAACTACGTCCCCCTCTTTAATATTCAGAATATATTTTTGAAATATTTCCTTGTCCGTAAGCTTGTTTAAAAGGGCATCAATCGGCATAACGGCACAAAAATCAGTCCCGCTAAGAGCCTTATCTACAAATGCGAACCGCCTTTTCATTATTTCAGCAGACCTTGCATCAGCACTGTAATAAAGAATATCCTTTGCCGGATAATCGTAGGCGTCACCCTTTAAGAAGTATTTCAAATCCTCATATGCCTCTCTGGCCTTTTGCTGATTGGAGGTAATGAATACGGCAGGTCTTTTGGTTTCGGCCATAACCGAGTAAATCAGATGAGCTTTTTGGGAATCAATTACGCCGGTCGCTAAAACCGTTTTATTTTTTAAAACAGCATTAAAGACCCGGCTAAAGCTTTCCAGCTCCTGGGTTGGCGAAATTAACGGATTTATTTTGTTAATCATTTCAAGTTCTCCTATTTCTAATACTGTCTTTTACGCTGAATTTTATAAAGTCTGCTTTCTGTTAAAGATGTTCATGGTTTCTTCCACGCTAGTTTTAAGCATCAGCTCAATAGCGTCCGTAGCCTTTGTTATTCCAGTTACAATGTCGTCAATTTCGTCCTTGCGAAACTTTGACAGAACATAGTCTGCCAAATCCCAGCCCTCAGGCTTCTGACCAATCCCCACGCGAACCCTAATAAATTCGCCGGTTTTCAGATGGTTCATAATACTTTTAATGCCGTTATGCCCTCCGGCTGAACCAGAAGTTCTTATCCTTATATCCCCAACGTTTATGTCCGTATCGTCATAGGCAACAATTACTTTGCCTTCCTCAATCTTATAAAACCTGACAAGCTCCGCTATACTCTCCCCCGACAAATTCATATAGGTATGAGGTTTGCAAAGAAGGACCTTTTGTCCGCAAATGACGGATTCTGCAATAGCCGCTCTGGCTTTCATTTTTTTATATTCAATTTTATTGTCATAGGCAAGCTTATTTAGAACCTCAAAACCCACATTATGCTTGGTTCCGGCATATTCCTTGCCGGGATTCCCAAGACCCGCAATCAGAAACATTTTTTCCACAACTCTCTTTAGAAGAATAATTTTTACTTTAGTAAATATATCATACTTCAAAATAAAATTATAGACCCTTATGGAAATATATAAAAAATTTTCCGCAAAAATAACATTGAAGTCCTTTGGCATATATGGTAGAATCATGTCAGACATATTACGGCGCAATTAAATATGTCATTAACTTTTTGTGGTAAAATCCTTACAATTTTAAGGTCAGGGTGATTAACATGTTAACTAATTTTTATTATTATGACTACTATCGTCCCTATATTTTTAAAACAAAGACCATTATTGAACCCGGCTTTAAAAGTGCCGTTTTAGTCCGCGAAGATGGGGACGTTGATATTGATAAAGGTTTTTTGCTAAATAACGCCTTAAAAAAAGATGTAATAAGATACATGCGGGATATTTCTGGAACCATTAACGGATTTAGAAGCAATTTAGCAGAACTTATTAAAAATGCCGGTCATGGAACGCTGCCTGAGGATTATGACGGAGCAGCTCTGAAAGAATATTTAATAAATTCTTTGGAAAATTTCGTTATTGCCGCTAATATTACCGTATCATTTACAAAAAATCAGGGCGTTAGTCAGGAACTGTTAAAATTTGGTGAATTTATAACAGAGGTTAT
>CAYLSP010000329.1:0-2036 GCA_964385935.1 uncultured Defluviitaleaceae bacterium | reverse complement strand
TTTTTTTGAAACTAAGCAATATTATTATTTATCATGCTTTCTATGCTGTCTTTAGTTGCCTCTTCTTTTGTTAATTCAGCAACTTTTTGGCCGTCCTTATACAAAGTAACTGTGGGAAGACCGAGAACTCTTTGTTGTATTGCAAGACGTCTAGCCTGAGTTGTACACAGTTTACAGAATTTAACTTTGTCTGCATACTTTTCAGAAAGTTCTACAACGTCAGGCATAAGAGCCTCACATGGAACACATCCTTCGCCATAAAAGTCAACGAGGACATAGCCTTCCGCTTCCAGGACTTCCGCCTGAAAACTGTTTTTATCTACTATTAACATAACAGTACCTCCTTAGTCTTGGAATTCGCTATCTATATATTTTTCAGCCATGACAGCTGCGATTGCCCCATCCGCCGTTGCAGTAACAACCTGGCGTAAATTCTTTATGCGTAAGTCGCCGACAGCATAAACGCCTTCAACGTTTGTACGCATGTTATCATCGGTAACAATGTAGCCCCGATCCATTTTAACATGGTCTTCAAATATGCCAGTTTTAGGCATAAGTCCGATAAAGACGAATAAACCAAAGGTAGTATCTTCTTCATCAGCCTTAAACTCAGTAACTTCATTTGTTTCAGTGTTTCTTACAACGATTGTATCAAGAAGACCTTCAGTACCGCGAACTTCTTCAACAACGCTGTTAAATACATAAGAAATTTTCTTGTTTTCATAAACTTTTTTCTGTATTGATTTTGCTGCTGTTAAGTCGGCAAGGTTCTGAATAATTGTGACTTTTCTTGCAAACTTAGTAAGGAACATAGCTTCTTCAACAGCTGAGTCGCCGCCTCCAACTACATAAACTTCTAAATCTTCAAAGAATGAGCCGTCGCAAGTTGCGCAGTAGGAAACGCCTTTACCCATATATTCAGCTTCACCTGGGCAGCCTAACATGCGTGGTGAGCATCCTGTTGCGATAATAACAGCTTTTGCGTGATATTCGGTGGTTTCGCCTCTTACAACTTTGACTTTATTAGAAAAATCAACGCTGGCAACATCGTCTTTTATTATTTCTGCACCAAATTCTTTAACCTGCTCAACCATTCTGGCGATTAATGAAGGGCCTGAAGAACCGGCTGGAGCTCCGGGATAATTGGCGATGTCATTTGTAATACCAATTTGTCCGCCGGGAACTTTTTTCTCAAGTATTACTGTGTCAAGTTTTGCACGGCTTGCATAGAGTCCTGCGGCAAGACCAGCTGGGCCTGCGCCGATAATTACAACATCATAAACTTTCATATTAACCTCCTGAATATAGATTTATTTATCTCAAAACACTGTCAGAAATTATATCGAAATCTATCAACTGAAAATCTTTCAGTATTTTTTCGTTCCATTTTGGAGTTGGCTTATTTTCATAAAATTTCATATATGAGGTTATACTGTCCTCAATTATATAAAGGGATTCATAATCCATTCCCCTGGGATTTTTGGAGACAATCACAGATTTATAAGGAGTCTCGTTAGGCTTTATACTGCCTGAAAGAGGATGTGTTAAAAGCTCGTGACCACAGTGTATTTTGTCTCTTGCATACACTAAGACATCATAATATGAAAAATTTTCGTCATAAACCATTTCGGTCAAATCAGCAAACTTTTCATATACAAGCGGATTATTAGTTATTAGAATGTTACCCATAAAAGCCTCCGATTATAAGCCAATAAACGCACAACGCACCGCATAAAAAAACAGGAAACGCGGCAACGCCATATTCCCTGTTTCAAAATGATCCAGAGTTTGTCGGGACACGTTCTTTTTACCTGAAAAATTCACGGAAATTCGGCAATTTCCGCTTGTCTCTTCGGTGGCAAAATGCTCTCTCACGTATCCGTCATCCAACTTGCTAAATTATTAATTTTTTTAACAAATCATTTAAAAGCCTGAAAATTAAAACTTCTTTCTCAAAATGTATTATGACAAAAAATTTAAAATTTGTCAATAATTTTTTTTAATATCATGTATTAGATTTAATCATGGGTTTCTTA
>CAYLSP010000328.1:0-2049 GCA_964385935.1 uncultured Defluviitaleaceae bacterium | reverse complement strand
ACTGGTTATCTGGAAAAAGGCTTTTCATTATAGAATTATAAAGGCTGTCATAGGGATCAGAATATGCCCCCTTCATCTCGTTATAAACAACGCCGTTAATTGTGAGTGGTGAGTTTTCATCAGGCAGGCTGTAGCTCCAGCCCTCCTGTAAAAAGCTTTCTTTTCTGGTCGTTATAAGGGGCGCGAAAACTGCATCTAAATAAACGGTTAAAAGGTTTTTAAAATCCGTGTCATTGCAGCTTGCCACGGGATAAATTGTTTTGTCCGGGTATGTCATGGCGTTCAGAAAGGTATAGAGAGAGCTTTTAACCATCTCCATAAAGGGTTCTCTTATAGGAAATTCTTCTGATCCGGCTAAAAGACAATGTTCCACAATATGTGGCGTTCCGCATTGATCCTCGGGCAGGGTTTTAAATGCGGCAGAAAAGACCTTGTTCTCATCTTTATTCTTTAAAAATATTAACTTTGCGCCGCTTTTTCTGTGCTCATAATATTCTCCAATGGATTTTACCCACGGAAGTTCTTTCGCTTCTATTAGATTAAATTTTTCTAAGATATCCATAACTTACCTCCCTGAATTATTGAGAATTCATTAACTAAACTATAACATTTATTCAAATAAAATGTCAAATATTTACCATAAGTATTTTGGCCATACATTATTTACCGGGATATTATCCCCAATGGTCAGTATAATAAATCCATTAGGACTAGAATTAGAAACAGAGTGAAAATAACTTGCACTAATATTTTCCGAAAACCGCTTGAACCATGCGGATTTTCAGAAAACAAGTGCAACTAATTTTCACACAGTTCCTTAGGAGGCATATATGGCTAAAAAAATTATATTAACTTTAATATTTATGCTTTTTGTTTCCGTTAAGGCCGAAGCGTTAAAATTCGGCCCTGATAACGTAAATGACTATATTAAATCCACCGAGATTATAGGAGAAATAATTTCCCCTGCTGTTGTTCATAGACAGAATTATGAAAAGTCAGGCAGAATCTGTCTTTTGCCTGTTGGTGAAAAAGTAAAAATAATCAGGGACAGCTCAGAAAAATGGTACTATATTTTTAGTGCCTCAAAAAATGAACATGGCTGGATAAAGCGGGAAACTCTCAGTATACCCGAAGATGAGCCAACTGATTCTTACAAGTTATCCCGAAGTCAATTGGAAGAATATGCAAACGCCAATGATTTTAGGAGTTGGACTAATTATCTTGTCTTAACGGACACAAGCAGACAATTAACCCACGTTTTTGAAGGTTCTGCCGGAAATTGGAGTCTTATAAGGACGCTGCCTTGCGCAACAGGAAAAAATGTCTCGCCCACACTCAAAGGGACTTTTACAATTCAGGGCAGAGGAGAATGGTTTTTTTCAGAAAGGCTTAACAGCGGCGCAATGTATTGGGTGCGCTTTTCAGGCCCATATTTATTCCATTCAATAGCCATGGATAAGGACGGAAAAATAGTTGACGGTGTTGTATTGGAAAAGAGGTCTAGCGGCTGTGTAAGGTTCCTTTTAGAGGACGCAAAGTGGTTCTATGAAAATATACCCGATAACACAACTGCTGTAATAAAATAATAGACGTAACGTAGGGCTAATCCCAGTCATATTATATAAAATAATTTGTGGTTATATAAATAAATTTTATTGGGGTTGATTCTATGGCACTTTTAAACCCATATACAAGCGGGCGACAAAATCAAAATCCAATGACTCGGTTCAGTAACCAGAGACAGTCTAGGGGAATGAACCGGCAATATACGCAACCCATGGGGCTTACGAACCGGCCTGTGAATCAGCAGATGATGGGGCAGCAACCTAATCCTTATATGATGCCGCCTATGGGCTTTCAGCAAAATCAGCAGATGGGTCTTCAAAATCAACAAATGGGTTTACAAAACCAACAGATGGGGTTTGGCCAGAACCAACAGGCGGGATTAGGACAGAACAAACAAGGCGCGCCCCAAGGCCAGCTCATTGACCCAAGCATTAGCTATGAATCCCTTACAGAAGCAGATATGGCAATTATTAATAAAAATAA
>CAYLSP010000327.1:0-2056 GCA_964385935.1 uncultured Defluviitaleaceae bacterium | reverse complement strand
CGTTATTGAAAAAACTAAGCAGAGCTTTCCTATTTTTGTTATTGACAAAAAGAGGGATTATGCCAAAAATGTTAATCTTCCTAAAATTGTTCACGAAAATCTCCCAAAGCTTTATAGGTTTATAAAAGCCAATTTTGTTCAGGCGAAAGTCGGGCCTCAGATAATGACCCTGATGTGCGACAAAAAAGTGTTTAATGCCCTGCCCGTTAAAAAAAATGTAACGGTGGAACTTGCGGGAATGTATATCGTTTCTATAAAGGGCATGAAATCAGACTATGAGAAAAAGCAGGAACAAAAAAAGAAAAAAGAGAAGCTTAAATTGGAAGAAAAAGCAAATAAAGAGAAATTGAAAGCAGAAAAAAAACTTAATAAAAAGAAAAATTAATCTTGATTATTCTCACTGAATGATATAATATGGTATAGTAAAAGACACACGGGGGAGGTGTTTATATGGCGTATGTAATCAATGATGATTGCATTAACTGCGGAGCTTGCGCATCAGAATGTCCAACTAGCTGCATATCTGAAGGAAATGATAAATATGTGATTGACAAGGAAGAATGTATTTCCTGCGGCGCATGTGCGGGAGTTTGTCCCGTTGGTGCTCCTAATGAGGAATAATAATGAAAAATTAGCCATAGGGGGTTGATGTTCAATTCACTATGGCTATATTTATAGACCCCCAATAGAATGGAGAAGATTATGGATAAAAGAGTGTTTTATGACATGACTTACGGCATGTTTATTGTATCTGCAAAAGACGCATTTAATAATCGAAACACCGGCTGTGTTGTAAATACCGTTAGCCAAATCACTTCAAATCCGGCGGTTATATCCGTTTCTGTCAATAAGGACAATTATACCGCAAAATGTATTAAAGAAGAAAGAAGCTTTACTGTTTCCATTTTATCGGAGGACATAAAGCCTGAAATAATCGGACGGTTCGGTTTTAAAACTGGAGCGGATTTTGACAAGTTCTCCGGCGTAGAATATAAAACAGTCTCAGAGGGGCTTCCTGTTTTAGCTGAAAACATATGCGGCTGGTTTTTGTGTAAAGTTTTGGATGAATATGATGCCGGAACGCATATTGTGTTTTTTGCTGAGGTTATTGAGAGTGAGCGTTTAGGCGGGGCGAACCCTATGTCCTATGACTATTATCACAGGGTTATTAAAGGAAAAGCTCCAAAAAATGCGCCTACTTATATTGATACTAAGGAAAATCCGGTTTCAGAAGTTAAGCACGTCTGTCAGGTTTGCGGCTATGTTTACGACGGTTCAAAAGGGGATTTCGCCAGTGTCCCCGATGATTATAAATGCCCTGTTTGCGGAGTGGATAAAAGTAATTTTTCATAGATGTATCGGAGGATTTCATGTCTAAAATAATTGTTGAGAAGAAAAAAGATGAAAATTTCGGTAATGTTATGTACATGTCAAACGGCATATTGGAGCTGGAAGTAACTCTTGATTTTGGGCCGAGAATCATTTATTTTGCCAGACGCGGTATGGAAAACATGTTTTATCAGGACGTTGAAAAAAAGCCTATAGGCGATAAGCTTGAAGTGTATGGCGGGGATGTTTTCAGGATTTATGGCGGACACAGGCTCTGGACTGCTCCTGAGGTAATGCCGCGTTGCTATCACCCTGATAACAGTCCTGTAACCTACGAGCTTTTGGAAAACGGTGCTAAATTTATTGCCGGGATTGAAAAATTCAGCCAGATTCAGAAAATCATTACCATAACCCTTGAAGAAGAAGCCTCCTGTGCCAATATTAAACACACTATTAAAAATTGTGGTCTGTGGGATGTTGAGCTTTCACCATGGGCTCTTTCGGTCATGAACAAAGGCGGCAAGGTTATTATGCCTCAGGCAAGCAGGGAAATGGGCTATTTTCATAACAGAAATTTCTCCTTCTGGTCATATAGTAAAATGAATGATAAAAGGATTTATTTTGGAGATGATTTCATTACGCTAACCGATGATTCAACCACTGAAAATCCATTTAAAATGGGATATAACAACGAATCAGGCTGGGCTTGCCATTTTAACAAGGGACA
>CAYLSP010000326.1:0-2080 GCA_964385935.1 uncultured Defluviitaleaceae bacterium | reverse complement strand
GACCCTATTCGTGACTTTGAAACAATAAACCTTGAGCTTATTTTGGCGGACTTGGACGTTATCGAACGAAGGTTATCCAAAACGATAAAATCCGCTAAAGCCGATAAATCGTTGCAAAAAGAGCTTGATTTATTGACTTTACTTAAAGATGAACTTGAAAAAGGAAACTGTGCAAGACTTGTTGAATTTTCCGAAGAAGACAAGGAATTAGTCTCGTCTTTTAACTTGCTTACATATAAACCGGTTATTTATGCGGCAAACGTAAGCGAAGAACATATTAAAAACGACGGAGCAGACAATGCTCATGTGCAATCGGTGCGTAAACTTGCTGAAGATGAAAATTCACAGGTTTTTGTTGTTTGCGCAAAAATAGACGACATGGATATCGGCGGACTTAGGACAATGGGCGATACGCTGAAAGATAAGCTTGGTTCAGGCGTTGTTATTCTGGCAGGCGGAAAAGACGATAAATACAGTATTCTTGTTATGGCGACAAATGATGTTTTAGATAAAGGAATTAACGCCGGAAATATTGTCAAATCGGCGGCGGCTGTGGCTGGCGGCTCAGGCGGCGGAAAGGCAAACATGGCGCAAGCGGGCATTAAAGATCCGTCAAAAATAACTGAGGCTTTACAAAAAGCCAAGGAATTAATAGGGTGAATATATGATAAGTGCAGTAAATGTAACATTGCAATTCGGAAAGACTCCTCTTTTTAAAAACGTTACAATAAATTTTTCAAAAGGGAACTGCTATGGCTTAATCGGCGCTAACGGCGCGGGTAAATCGACCTTTTTAAAAATATTGTCCGGCGAAATCGAGCCGAATGAAGGCGAGATAGCCGTTACTCCTGGGGAACGTCTGGCGGTTTTAAAACAGAACCACTATGAATATGATGAATATACGCCAATCGAGACCATTATTATGGGATTTGACAGACTATATCAAATCATGAAGGAAAAGGATGAGCTTTATTCAAAGGAGGATTTTTCTGATGAAGACGGTCTCAGAATCGCCGAATTAGAGGGCGAATTTGACGAGTATGACGGATATAATGCCGAATCGAACGCGGCTACGCTTTTGAATAACTTAGGAGTTCCGGAGCAATTCCATTATGTAAAAATGGCTGACCTTGAAGACGTTTTGAAGGTAAAAGTTCTTCTGGCGCAGGCTCTTTTCGGAAATCCTGATATCCTGCTTCTGGACGAACCGACGAATGATTTAGACATTGACGCCGTTGAATGGCTTGAAGACTTTTTGGCTGATTTCCCCAACACCGTCATTGTTGTGTCCCATGACAGACACTTTTTGAATCAGGTTTGTACCCATATTGCTGATATTGACTTTGGTAGAATCCAGCTTTATGTTGGTAACTACGACTTTTGGTATGAATCCTCTCAGCTTGCTATTAAACAGATGAAGGATCAAAACAAGAAGAACGAAGCCAAGGCAAAGGAAATGATGGAGTTTATTCAGCGCTTCTCCGCAAATGCGTCAAAGTCCAGACAGGCAACATCGAGAAAAAAACTTCTTGAAAAAATTCTTATTGAGGACATCAGGCCTTCTTCAAGAAAATACCCCTTTATCGAATTTAAGCCCAACAGGGACATCGGGAACGAGGTTTTGTTCGTTAAAGATATGTGCTGTTCACAAAACGGTGAAAAGCTTCTTAATAATTTTAACTTGCGGCTTAATGCTGAGGATAAGGTAGCCTTTGTAGGCGCAAATAACCTTGCTAAAACGGCTCTGTTTAAAATTATAATGGAAGAGCAGGAAGCAGATTCAGGAAGCTTTAAATGGGGAATTACAACAAATAGATGCTACTTCCCAAAAGATAATTCAGAATATTTTAATTCAGATTTGAATTTGATTGAATGGCTAAGACAGTATTCAGAGGACAAGAGCGAGGTCTATATAAGAGGCTTCTTAGGAAGAATGTTATTTTCTGGCGAAGAAGCGTTAAAACCTGTTTCCGTCCTGTCCGGCGGCGAGAAGGTTCGCTGTATGCTGGCAAAAATGATGGTTCAAGGCGGTAACGTAATCATCCTTGATGAGCCGACAAACCATTTGGATCTGGAATCT
>CAYLSP010000325.1:0-2083 GCA_964385935.1 uncultured Defluviitaleaceae bacterium | reverse complement strand
AAATCCGCATCTATAATAACGACTCTCTTATTCCTCTGGGTCAGAAAAATGGCAAGATTAACGGCAAAATTCGTTTTGCCGACTCCGCCCTTTCCGCTTGTAACAGTTATAACTCTTGCGGATAAAGGTGCGCTCGTGATTTTTTCGCTCCTTTGTGAAAGATATTCCCTGAGGCCGCTGGCTTGATCCATAATTATTCACCCATTCCCAGAAGAGCTCTAGCGATTTTTTCGGGTCTAATAACGTCTATGTCTTCTGGAACATTTTGACCCTGAGTAACATAGGAGACTTTTTTGCCCGTTTTATGACATACGTTCAAAATTGAACCGTATGATTTTGTTTCGTCAAGTTTTGTAAATATAATGCGAAAATCCGTCATTTCTTCATAAGCTTTAATAATATCAAGCAAATCCTCATATTTTGTTCCCAAACTTAAAACGAGAAAATTCTCGCTTTCGGGAACGGCCTCAAGCACTACTCTCGTTTCATTAACAGCATCGGCATTTTTATGAGAACGGCCTGCAGTGTCGATAAGAAGTAAATGATTCTGTTTTTTCATAGTCTTAACAAGCTGCACTAAATCCTTTGGGGTATATGCGATTCCCACTTCAATCCCCAAAATATCGGCATAAACTTTAAGTTGTTCAACGGCGGCTATTCTGTAAGTGTCTGCCGTAATGAGCCCTACTTCAAGGTTTTTGTTCAGTATAAAGTCCGCTGAAAGCTTTGCAATAGTGGTAGTTTTTCCGACTCCCGTGTTGCCTATAAATGTGAGAATTTTAGGTTCTCCGGCAACTAGATTTTCACAATCCACACACTGGGCTTCTCCCAAGATGCTCATAATAGCATTATATACTATTTTGACCACCGTGTTAATATCTATTTTTTCAAATTCGCAAACTGAATCAATTTCGTCTAAAATTTCGTGTGCGATTTCGGGGATAACTCCCTGTTCCAGAAGCGCGTCATAAAAAATCTGTATAAGATTGTTCTGATACACATCAGCAGAGCCGTTTTTCTGCCGTCTAGCTTCATATTTATATAAAGAAAGCTGTCCTGTTACTCTCTGCAACATGCCGGACGTTGAATTAAGCTTTTGTTCCAGCTCCTTTATTTTTTCCTGCTGTTCATGCATTTTCTTTTCTTTTAGAACATTTTGTTTAAAATTTTCGTCAAATCCGCTGTTGTCTAGTTTTTTAACTTTATCTGCTTCTTCAGTTTTTTCTTGTTTTTGAGACTTTTTGGTCTTTTCAGGCTTTTTAACAGGAATCTCCTTATCCTCTATTGCGGCAGTTACTTCTACAATAGGCTTTTTGAACAGCGCAAAAATACCTTTTGGCTGTTCTTTTTTTATGTTTAGGATAAGAGCGTCAATCCCCAGGTCTTCTTTAACTTTTTCAAGGGCGGCCTGCTCCGTATTAGCCTCAAATTTCTTAATTTTCAAAAAGATACATTCCTTTCGGAAAAATCTATAACACAGTCTAAGCTACGCTGACCATACCCACAGACTGAATTTCAGCCGACGGGTCAAGCTCGTTGTAAGAAAGCACCACAAGCTCAGGCGAAACCTGTTCAATTAAACGCTTAAAATATATTCTTACAATGGGCGAAGTCAAAATAATCGGCTGCATACCCATGGAAGTAAGCTTAGTTATTTCCGTAGAAAGCTTATCGAATATTTTCTGTGTCAGTTGAGGGTCAAGAGCCAAGTAAGAACCCTGTTCCGTCTGCTGAACATTGCTCATAATCTGCTGTTCAAGAGCGGGGTCTAAAGTTATGACATTATTTACGTTAGACACAAAATATTTTCTTGAAATAGCGCGTCTCAGAGCCTGACGCACATACTCAGTCAGCATATCCGTATCCCTTGTCATAGGGGCGTAATCCGCCAGAGTTTCAAGTATCGTAACCATATCCTTTATAGAAACGCCTTCTTTGAGAAGGTTCGCAAGGACTTTCTGTATATCACCTATAGACATAAGTTTCGGAATAAGTTCGTCAACAACAATTGAGTTCTGCTCTTTAACGTTATTAACGAGATTCTGAACATCCTGTCTTGTAAGGATTTCGTGAAGATGAGACC
>CAYLSP010000324.1:0-2090 GCA_964385935.1 uncultured Defluviitaleaceae bacterium | reverse complement strand
GCATGAATTTCAGCCAAATAATAGGCTGTATCGCGGGGGATAACACTATTATGTTCATTTGCAGAACAGAAAATGACGCCGTTATACTGATTGAAAAACTGCTTGAAATTATTGAATAATGCACGGGGGCTTTTATGCTAAGTCACATAAGAATTCAAAACGTCGCGCTGATTGATGAAATCGAGGTTGATTTTTCAGAAGGTCTGAATATTTTGTCAGGTGAAACCGGCGCTGGAAAGTCCATAATTATAGATAGTATTAACTTTGTCCTTGGAGAGCGTTTTTCTAAGGACTTTTTACGAAGCGGAGAAAATCTTGCTATAGTTGAGGCTCTTTTTTTCATTGAAAACGATGCTGTTTTACAAAAAATCGCTGAAATGGGCGTGGATGTGGCTGACGACGGCGGGTTGCTTATAATGAGAAGCCTGAACGATTTGGGTAAGACAAGCTGTAAAATAAATGGGCGGAGCATGACTGTTTCCATGCTTAAAGAAGTGTCAAGCCTTTTGGTGGACATTCACGGACAGCATGAGCACCAGTCTCTTTTAAATCCCAGTAAGCACATTGAACTAACAGACCGCTTCTGCGGGGAAGGGCTTGAAGAACTGAAAAACATATTAGCCGAGAAGTACAAGCTTTTTAAAGAGGTTGAAGCTGAAATTAAGCAAATTTCCGGCGAGTCGGACAGGGAAACCCGAATGGAAATTCTGAAATATCAGATTGATGAAATAAAGGCGGCGAAGTTGAAGCCCGGTGAAGATGTTGAATTGTTGGAAAGACGAAAAATCGCCGCCAATTCGGAAAAGCTTATTACTGCCGCGGCGAACGCTATCGAAGCCATAAACGGCGGGGAATCCGGCAACGAATCTGCAATTGACCTTATTTCCCAAAGCGCGTCTTATATTGAAAATATCGCCAGATATGACGAATCAAAGGCTCATTTTTCTGAGAGAATTGAATCGATTTTAGTAGACCTAGAAGAACTGAGCCGGGATTTAAGCCGCTATTTTGACACTCTGGACTATGAACCATCCGTTATTGACAATATCGAAAATCGCCTTGATAAAATTTTTGTTTTAAAGCGGAAATACGGAAATTCCGTTGATGATATATTGGATTTTTTGGCTAAGTCAGAGGAAAAATATGTCTTCCTTGAAAATAGCATTGAAAATTTGAATATATTAACGAAGAAACGGGATGAATATGAAAAAGAAATAATTGATTTATGTGAAAAAATATCGTTAAAAAGGCTGGATTCTGCAAAGAAATTATCATCTGAGGCAGAGGCGGTTTTGAAAGATTTAGCCATGAAAGACGGAAAATTTTTAGTGGAAGTTACGAAAAAAATGGATTTTAATCAAAACGGCTTTGACAAAGTTGAGTTTTTGATTTCGCCGAATTTGGGCGAGCCTTTGAAGCCCCTTTCAAAAATTGCGTCAGGAGGCGAAATGTCAAGGGTTATGCTTGCTCTTAAAACGGTTTTGGCGGGCATGGACGAAATACCAACATTTATTTTTGATGAGATAGATGCCGGAATAAGTGGAAGAACAGCTCAGCATGTGGCGGAAAAGCTTTATTATATTGCAAAGAGCCATCAGATTCTTTGTATAACTCATCTGCCACAAATAGCAGCCATGGGAGACAGCAACTATTTAATAGAAAAAAATACTGATAATAACAAAACAGTAACGAAAATTAAAAAATTAAATGAAAAGGAAGTCGTGGAAGAACTTGCAAGGCTAATTGGCGGAACGGAAATTACCGAATCGACGCGAAACGCCGCATTAGAAATGAAGCTATTGACAAAAAAAATAAAACTTACAAATTAAAAGGTGTATAAGCTTCACTAAAAGGGGTTAATTTAATTAAATGCTCTGTTATTCTTTGAGCATTATATGCTCTAAAAATGAAACCCAGGAAGTGAAGCTATGTTTTTTTATGGGAAAGTTTTGAAAAGGCTTTTTAATTTTTTGTTGATTTCTGGTTTAGGTATCCTTTGCGGCATTTGTACTTATTATGTTATCAAAATTGCTACGTTCCCGGAGGAAATAAACTTAATAGCAGGGCAGGGGGCAACATTCGGTTTTAAT
>CAYLSP010000323.1:0-2101 GCA_964385935.1 uncultured Defluviitaleaceae bacterium | reverse complement strand
TATAGAAATTTTGATGTATTAAAAGATATAAAATAAGGAGAGAGATGGAAACTAATGAATTGTGAAATTTTAGCGGTTGGAACAGAACTTTTGCTTGGGGATATCCTGAACTCAAACGCCCAGTATATTTCCCGGGAACTTTCTCTTTTGGGCATGAACGTTTATTATCAATCGGTTGTGGGCGATAACAGGGAACGGCTTAAATCCGCTCTTGAAATCGCTTTTTCCCGGGCTGATATGGTTATTACAACAGGAGGTCTCGGCCCAACTGACGACGATTTGACAAAAGAGACGGCCGCCGAATATTTTAACGTCCCTCTATATACAGACGAAGAATCTCTTTCAAGAATTGAAGCCGTTTTCAAAGGGCTTAATGCTACAATGACCGATAATAACAGAAAACAGGCTCTTGCCCTTGAAGGCTCAATCATATTGAAAAACGAAAAAGGGACAGCCCCCGGAACGATATTTGAAAAGGACGGCAAGACAATTATTTTGCTTCCCGGACCGCCCTTTGAAATGAACCCCATGTTTGAATCGGGGGTTATACATTATTTAGAAAAAAAATCAGAGTGTGTATTTTTATCTAAAAACCTTAACTTGTGCGGCATTGGAGAAAGCGCCGCCGCCCATGCTATTAAAGATATTTTAGATGAACAGGATAATCCTTCAATAGCCCCATACGCCAAAGCAAACGGCGTTACTTTCCGTATTACTGCCCGCGCAGAATCAAAGGAGAGGGCAAAGGAGCTTATTGAGCCGGTTTCAAAGCGCATTTACGATGTTTTGGGCGAATATATTTATGGCGAGGACGAGGACACGTTAGCCAACAGCGTCATAGCCCTGCTTAAAGCCAATAATTTAACCATTGCCGCCGCCGAGTCCTGCACAGGAGGTCTTGTATCTTCTTTGCTTACAGATGTTCCGGGCTCAAGTCAAGTTTTTTTAGAGGGATGCGTAACCTACAGTAACGACGCGAAAATAAGACGGATTAACGTAAAGTATGAAACCCTTGAAAAGTTCGGGGCTGTTTCAGCGGAATGTGCCGAGGAAATGGCGGCCGGAATAGCGAAAAATTCAGGCTCGGACATAGGCGTTTCATTAACAGGGATAGCCGGTCCTTCAGGCGGAACTGATAAAAAGCCCGTCGGTCTTATTTATATTAGCCTTTTCATAAAGGGAAGAATAATCACAAGAGAATTGAACCTTTCTGGCGACAGAACAAAGATAAGGAACCGGGCGGCGGTTTATGCCCTTGATTTCATTAGGAGGAATATAAAATGAATGAAGAAAGACAGAAGTCAATGAATATGGCATTGACGGAGCTTGAAAAAGCTTTCGGAAAGGGCGTTATAATGCGGTTCGGGGATAAGGCCGCTTCAAATTCAATAGACGTTATATCAACGGGCTGTCTGGGGCTTGATATTGCCCTTGGCGTTGGCGGGCTTCCACGGGGTCGTATTATTGAGATTTACGGCCCCGAATCCTCAGGAAAAACCACCGTTACATTACATATTATTGCTGAAGTTCAAAAGCTTGGTGGAGTTGCCGTGTTCGTTGATGCCGAACATGCTTTAGATCCTACTTATGCGAAAAATCTTGGCGTCAACATTGATGACCTTTACATCTCACAGCCAGATGACGGCGAACAGGCACTTGATATTGTTGATATGATGGTGCGTTCGGGAGCTGTGGATCTTGTTGTGGTTGACTCTGTTGCCGCTTTAGTTCCCAGAGCCGAAATTGAAGGTGACATGGGTTCAAGCCATGTAGGTCTTCACGCAAGGCTTATGTCTCAGGCTCTAAGAAAAATAACTGCCTTTGGAAACCGCTCAAAATGTACGGTTCTGTTCACGAACCAGTTAAGAGAAAAAATAGGCGTAACTTATGGCAGCAACGAAGTCACAACAGGCGGCCGCGCATTAAAATTCTATGCATCTGTTAGGCTCGATATAAGAAAGGCAGAGGCTATTAAAATCGGTGACGAACAGGTTGCAAACAGGACAAAGGTTAAAGTAGTTAAAAACAAATTTGCGACCCCATTCAAGCTCTGCGATTTTGATATCGTCTGTGTTAAATGGATTTCAAGAGAAGTCGACGT
>CAYLSP010000322.1:0-2105 GCA_964385935.1 uncultured Defluviitaleaceae bacterium | reverse complement strand
AGGGAGCGTAGCCACACAATTTATTGTGTGTTTCAAAGGGGGTTGGGGATACTCCCCAACAAGCAAAAGCATACGGTGGTCACCCGTATGCCCTGCTTGCCACTTTTGTTTCGCAAACGATACGCCGTATCCTTTACATTGTGATTTACTTTTATTATGATGGTCATAATAGGTTATATGGCTACTTACAAAAAATTTGAGAGGATTGGTAAAAGCAATGACATTTGAAAATGTTTTAGAGGAATTCAAGGAGTATCTTGCAGAGGATACTGATTGTGAGGTGGTTCTCACAAAGCGAGGCTACACTGTTATGCAGTGGGATAAGAATTCTAAGAGTTGGTATGGTGTTGAATACTGTGAAACTCCGAAAAGACTACTTGAGGAACTGACATCCGCTTTTCGTGAGTTTGAAAGCTACAAACTGACTAAAGGCAAAAGTGAATTGAGCGAAAGCGACAGGACGATTATTGAAGAAAAGTGCAACAGTTTCCTCAATCTACTTCAGTGAGTATAGCACGCACTTGTCTTATAAAGTGCGTTTTTGTGCTTGGCTTTTTGTTGCATAGTCAAACTGAGTAAAAGTGAATGAATGGATTGTTCTCGTTTTTATATGTAGGGAGCTAAAGACTGTGTGGATTATTTAAAAACTTGAAACATTGTAAAATACCTTGTAGCAAAGTTTACAGTTGATGCGTTGAAAATTCAGCAAAAATGTATGTTATTCTTGGCCCGTCCGGATGTGGAAAAACAACCTTGTTATCTTTGATTGCGGGACTTTACAGTCCAACAAAGGGACAAATTCTATTTGATGGCAAGACATTGAGAAAATGGGGTTAGCTTATCACAGAAGAAACAATGTCGCATTCATTTTCTAAAGCTATAATCTCATTGATTATCTTACTCCACAGGAAAATGTAGCGCTAATATCAAAACTGCCCCCACAAAACATATTAGAGAGAGTTGGACTTACAAAAGAAGAAAGCGGAAGGAATGTTTTGAAGCTTTCTGGCGAACAACAGCAAATGCAATCGCACGTGCATTGGCTTCAGACGCAAATGTTATCCTTGCGGACGAACCAACAGGATATCTTGATGAAGATACCGCCAAAGCGATTACAGCTATTTTGAAGGAGTGTGCTCACCAAATGAGCAAGTGTGTTGCTATTGTTACACATTCAAATGAGCTTGGGAAGAAAGCAGACGTTGTTTTTCGACTAAAAAAGGGGGAGTTCTCTATCTAAAAAAATCTATAATCATAAGCACTGTGCCATAGACTGGTTGGCAGGTGCTGATAATTTAACCTATGAAAGTACGGTAGATTAAGACTATCGTACTTTTTTAGTGTCAATACTTTTTTCTTTAAACAGGTGACACTTGACAACCTCTTTAGAATATGGTATATTGTTAGTATACTATATATATTTAGAGTGTGAAATTGGAAGAGAAACTTAAAAAGAAGCTGTTGCCGCCTTACACCATGAGCAAATTTTTGAAAAAGAAAATGTAACAGATGCAAAGACAATTAAAATTTATTTTGAAAACCCTTCGCCTGTGATTAAACAAATATTTTGTTGAGAGTGGAAACAAATTATATTATAAGGTAATTGATAAAGGAGTGAGCTATGTCTATGAGGATACAGAACATACATAATCAAAGTATTCTAAAACCACAAATTCAAAATTTAAGTCTTAAAAAAATTATTTCAGAAATCAATTCAAATGTAGGTAAAAAACAAAATTTTGACACACTTGAATTGAGTAAAAAGGCACACGCATTGTTAAAAGATAATAATGAGGTTAAAGATAAAGAGCCTACTCTCAACTACAACAATTCTGAAAGTAAAGCCAAAACTGTGTTTTCATGTGAAACATGTTGAACCATGCATTTGCTTGTTGTGAGCGGTTCACCTAAGTTGCAAACTTATGGTTCAACTGCTAACATGAAGCAGCATAACGATCGCAATTGCCTAGCCAGTTCTTCAACTCGTCAGTTAAACAGAGTCTATGTGCGTCGGGCAAAGGTCACGTTGCTGCAATGGTTAGGTTTGGGCCCTATAAGTCGACCTTGAATTTTTTCGAAAAAAAATTGTTATGGCAAGTATCGAC
>CAYLSP010000321.1:0-2111 GCA_964385935.1 uncultured Defluviitaleaceae bacterium | reverse complement strand
TTACAGAGCCTTTTCCGTCGCCGGAAAAGCGGTGAGCTCTTACCTCACCTTTCCACCCTTACCGTATAAACGGCGGTTTATTTCTGTTGCACTAGCCTTAGGGTCGCCCCCACTGGACGTTATCCAGCATCCTGTCCTATGGAGCCCGGACTTTCCTCATATTTATTAAAAATACGTGGCTATCCAGCTTATTCATCTTTCCATATTCTAAGGTATCATAAATGGAGCAGCAAGTCAAATAATTAAATTTGTTGATTATAAACCCTGTTTCTGGTATTATTAGGGCAATAAGATTTATTATGAGGAGTATGCAATGAGGTATATAGAAGACCTTAAAGAAGGCGAAACAATAACAGAGCATTATTTGTGCAAACAGAAACAGACACTTAAATCAAAGTCTGGGAAAAGCTATCTTTCACTGAAATTATTTGACAGAACCGGCGAAATTGACGCAAAGGTCTGGGATTTAAATAATAATATTCAGAGTTTTGAGGAAAACGACTTTATAAAAATTGAAGCGCTTGTTACTCTCTATCAGAATGACCCTCAGCTCAAGGTTTATAAAATCAGAAAAAGCGCCGCGGGGGAGTATGACGAAAACAACTACATTCCCGCAACGGATAAGGACATTAACGTCTTATTTTCACAGATTACAGAGTATATAAAATCTGTGGCAAACCCGTATGTACGTAGACTTCTTGAAGATATACTTATTAATAACGCTGATATAAAGGGGCTGTTTTTAAAAAATTCGGCGGCTAAAAAGCTTCATCACGGCGTTATGGGCGGACTTCTGGAACATACTATTTCTGTTGCCGATATCTGCAATTTTTTAAGCCCGCGCTACAAGTATGTGAACAGGGACATTTTAATTGCCGCTGCGCTTTTGCATGATATTGGAAAAGTCTATGAACTGTCCTCGTTTCCCGAAAACGACTATACTGACGACGGTCAGCTTTTGGGGCACATTGTAATGGGTGCGGAGATTGTGGAAACAACTGCTTCAAACATCCCCGGTTTCCCCCATCAGCTAAAAAGCCTTATAAAGCATTGTATCGTTTCACATCACGGCGAATATGAATACGGCTCTCCCAAAAGACCAAAAATTATCGAGGCCTTTATTTTGTATTGCGCCGATAATATGGACGCTAAAATTAAAATGTTTGAAGAAGCCATACAACAGGATAACAATTCCAGAAGCTGGATCGGTTATAATAAAATTTTATCAAGAAACGTAAGGAAGTCTTCTTTTGACAACGAATAATGGATAAGCAAAGAATTTCTGCAAGCGATATTAATAAATATACCCATTGTCCATATCAGTGGTATTATGAAAAAATTTATTCGACTAAAGCGCTTAGACAAATGAGAAGTGAAATGCTTTGTGAACTGGGGCTGACAGATGCCAGAAAGAGTGCATTCGTTAAGGGGACTAAGTTTCATTCGCGGCATTTCAGGACGGTTATAATAAAAAAGGTCATGGTCGTTATCGTTATTTTAATACTTGTGTTACTTCTGATTTACGGGGTGGTAATCTGGTCGAAGTTCATTTGATTTTAATAATTTTACTGACTATTCTGCTGATTTTATCAGCTTTTTTACTTAGAAAGCAAGATATTTATAAGACCCGAGCAAGGGATTTAATACTTGGCTACAGACTTTTTTATTCAGACGGAAAAAACCGCGGCGCAAAATACAATTCTAAATTATTAGTGTCAGAAAAATATAACCTTTCGGGCAAGCCAGACTATATTTTCAAAAAAGTCGGCGGTGCCCTAATTCCTGTTGAATTAAAGAGCGGAAAAATCGGAAGCGGGCAATCTCCCCATGATGGGGATTTAATGCAGCTTTTAGCGTACTTTATCATTATTGAGGACTGTTTCAAAATTCGCCCGAAATTCGGGCATTTGGTTTATTCTGATTGCATGTTCGTGGTTAGAAATACTAAGCGGCATAGAAAAATGGTTGTCGAAACTATAAACGAAATGCGGCAAATGCTTGAAAGTCCGGCAGCCGCTAAATATATAGAACCTAATAACAGTTTTGTAAATTGCAGGCATTGTTTATGTAATGGGACTGTTTGTGAGTTCGTAAATCATCATCGAACGGAT
>CAYLSP010000320.1:0-2124 GCA_964385935.1 uncultured Defluviitaleaceae bacterium | reverse complement strand
TTAATTTATTAAATGATTAAAAAAACCTAATCCGGCAAAAATATTTAAATAAAATCCTGATCTTCTAGTTCCAAAAGTGAACGAGAAATAAATGAACATCTTGAAAAGCAGATTAAAAATTACGAAACGCTCTATGATAAAGGCAAAATCACTTACGATGAATTAATCGGTAAACTCAAACAACTTAGCGATGCTTCTAAGAGCGATAAAGAAAAAGAATATGTGCTTGAACGTATAGAGGACGCACGTAAAAAGCAGTATGATAAAGAGCTTAAAGACATTGAACATAAACGTAAAATGAACCAAATTTCAGCAAAGGAAGAACTGGAATTAGTACAAGAAATTACAGAGCGGTACGTTTTATCAGGCGACAGCCGATTACAACAGGAAGAAAAATTATTTAGCCTTAGGCAAGGCGCACGAGATAGAGAATATCAATCTCTTTTGAAAGAAATTGAACGGACTAAAAGCAGCATAAGTAATATAAAAGATGACCAAACTGTTGTTGATATTTATAACAATGTTGTCTCTCGTTATCAGGCTGCTTTTGTAGAGCTTGAACGGTTGAGAGCGGACTATTTAATTTCGGAAGAAGAATTTATAGATAAGCAGTATGAACTTAACCAAAGCCTAGAAAGCTCCATTAAGGAAAGAACAAAAAAGCTTGAAGAAATAGGCAAAACAGACATTCAAAACCAAATTGAAATAACAGATAAAATTATTGAACAAACCGAACGCTATATTGCGAAGCAAAAGGAACTTAACGGCGTTATTTTAACGGATGGCACAACTTCAACCTTTACTAAGGGGGATGAAATAGCCTCCATTAACAGAGAAATAGCCGCAAATGAAGCACTTATTCAAACTCTAAAAGATTTATATGAACAAGGCAGAATTACCGAGGAAGACTATAAACGTGCCTTAGAGGAGCGTGCAAAGGTTGCAGAACGCTTTTCTGACCGCATACAAACTCTTGAAATAGAAAACAGAAAACAGTTTCAGGAAACCGCAAGGCAACTTGCCGAATTAAATGCTAAAATTGAACAGGACAGAGCTAAATCAAGCGAAGATTATTATAAAAGAGTTAACGAAATAAATACAAGGCTTGAAGAGGATATAAAAAGAGCTCAACAAGATACCGCCTCGCGAGGAAGCAGCATAAACAATTCTCAAATCAAAAGCGATAAAGAGGTTACCTCTAATTATCAAAATGAGCTTGAAAAAAGAGCTAAAGCCCTTAAGAATTTTGTTAGCCTTTTTTCGGAAATAAATAGAAAAGATGTTTCTGGTAAGCAACTTTTAGAAAATTTAAAAGGTCAGATAGATGTAATGACAGAATGGCAGAAGAACCTTGAAGAATTAGCCAAAAAGAACATTGACAAAAACGTTTTAAAAGAGCTTGAAGAACTAGGGCCTGATGCGGCTGCCGAAATAAAGGCGTTAAATAGTCTATCCGAAAAAGAGCTAGAAGAGTATCAAAGGCTGTATAGAGAAAAAAGTGAGATTGCACGTAAGCAAGCCGAAAAAGAAATGAAAGGTCAAAAAAATTCTATCATCGAAACTGCAACGCAAATGCGTGAGGGTGTTGTTAGCGAAGTATCTGGCATGACAGACGATTACTCTAATAGAATAGCCGAGTTACAAGAAAAAGCACAACAAGACCTTGAGAAACATAAAAAAGATTGGGAAGAAAATCTTTCTAAAATTTCAGAATCCGCAGAAGCCGAATCTAAGAAAATTATTGAATCAATGTCTAAGGCGTTAAACGGCTTAGGGTTGTCTAAAGAAGAAGTTTCTAATATTTTAAAAAATGTCGGCGTACCAGAGTTTGAAATAAATAGCATTTTAAGCAGAATCAATGACGCTAAATTGAAAAATACTGAAAAGACAACTGAAGAACAAGACAGGGTAATTAACGAAAGCGTTGAGACACAAATAAAGGAATACCAAAGAGGGCAATCTGAACAACAGATACAGGAAGAGTTAAAAACACAAAACGTTATAGCCCAAAATGCCATGCAAGAAAAAGAAGTAAAATTAAGCCAAGATAGAAATATAGAAATATTAAAAAGTTTTATCCCTGAATGGAAATCAATAGGTGAAGCCTACGCAAACGCATTATTA
>CAYLSP010000319.1:0-2125 GCA_964385935.1 uncultured Defluviitaleaceae bacterium | reverse complement strand
AAAACGATGAGCTTCGCCCGAAGGCCTTTCACGGTAATCTCCTTATCCGCAAGCAGCGGAAAGAGTAGGTTTTTAATCGTGATGGGCAGCTTGCCGGTAATATATAAATTGTGAATCGTCGCATCCCCGATGTATAGCATAATAAAATGAACGAGCTCACTGTTTGGGATATACCCTTTGTCAAACGCTCTGAAATACTTGTCGTTTTCCGCAAGCCACGCTTTTAAGGCCGTTACGGACTTAACATCCGCAAAGTCTTTACTTAAAACGGTGGTGGCTATTTCTCCGGGGGTAGCCCCCAAAGCATAATTTTCAAGACCATATTCCTTTAAGTAATTGTGATAATGCGTTAGAATTTCACCGCTTCCGGCGTAAGCACGAAGCACAAATCGGCAAACCAAATCTTTTGGGTTTTTTGCATAGAGCTTTGGATAGCAGTTGGCGCATAAAAACTTATTGAGTTCTTCTTCGTTCATACCAAGCGCCATGCCAAGCTCTTTCATGCGCTCCTTGCCACGGGGTTTTGCACCGCTTAACCATTTTTCCACCATTGTGTGGGATACATTGGCGGGCTTCGCCAAGCCGCTTTTTGAAAGGCCTAATGGAGTCATGCGCTCTCTGATGTCCCTCGCAAGATCATAGGCTTCGAGTGAGGAAAGCTGCTCTTTAATATGCTCTATATCGTCCCCAAGAATCATCTCAATCTTTTCGTTTAACATGATCTCTCCCCCTAAAATAAGTGTATCCTAGAAATTATGAAGCGTTTACAAGCAAAGTTTCATAGAGGATGCTTTTACTCCCAACCCTAAAGCTTTTTTATTCTAATGCGGATAGACTTTCAAAAGCCGGATTTTTAATGCCTCGCCAGTCTGTTCATATTCTCTTTCTTTAAGCATCTGGCATACCTGCTTGACTTGGCTGATAAAGCATTTCAAATTGCTTATGCACCCGCTCTTTGACCTGCTTTAAAAAACCCTCCGGCCCTATAACTTTAACAACAGGGCCAAAACTTAGGATACGGATCAAAAGTTCTGTTTCGTCCTGCTTGTCATAAAAAATTTTACAAATGTACAAATCTTTTTCTTCATCATATTCCGTTTGTTTTTCCCATGAAGCAAACTGGAGCATACAGCGTTCCAGTGCATTTCGTTCTTTAGAGATTTGTAAAACAATCGGGTCACTGTGATTCGCCTGCTTTAAATATTGTTCAGGATTAAAGCGCTTCGGCAAGCTTATGTCCGATGCTTCAACGGAATTGATTCGGGCTAAATTTAAAGTAACGCCCCTGTATCGTTGGCCTTTTTGAATCAATATACCCAAGAGGCGGAATTTATCATCCCGGCTGGAATAGCTGATTTTGTATGGAAAGACGTGCTTGGTCAGTCGTTTTTGTTTTCCGGATTCATAATGAATAATTACAGGTGTTTTTAATATGCATGCCTTTAAAATGGATTTAAAGTTTTGAATGTAGTTCTTATCATCATATGGATCACCGTCTGAGGCAGAATCGGACACATGAAAAACATCCGGCGAAAACAGAGGAGCAATATCTGTAAGAGCGCTTTCCAAAGCATTCAATTCGCTTTGAGATATAAACAGCCGGATGCGTTTATCCGACAAGAGCGCCTTAATCCATGCCTTTTCCAGGCTTGTCATAGGCCGTTTTGTCTTGGATAGCTGCGGTTTTGCATAATAATTGCCATCTGACTTTTTCTCAAGCAGATTCCATTCGCTCAAGAATAATTCAGGCTGGTTGTTCCCTTCGGGAACTGCCCGCCCGAGCAGCCGGGGCAGCAAGTGAAAAGCACTGTCACAAAAAGCCTGGGCATTCACCATATCTTCAATCTCCGTCTTGGTCATGCCATATTGCGCTTGCTTCAATATTTTAGCAACTGCTGTAAAATAACATCCATATACTTCCGAGAATAAGTCCATATCAATCCTCATACATTTCTTTCATCATTTTTATATCTGTGTAAAAACGGTCAATAACTGTTTTGTTCGTTCCCTCGAGCTGAATAATCCTGCCCATAAAGGTCTTTATCCATGGCGACATATCGTTAGAATCAAACAATTCCTTTGTATAGAGAAAAGTGTTTTTCTCCAGATAAATAATTTTTCCCCC
>CAYLSP010000318.1:0-2130 GCA_964385935.1 uncultured Defluviitaleaceae bacterium | reverse complement strand
CGTCGGGAATAACATAGTAACGGCAATTTATCAGCGCTCTTGCCTGAGCCGCATTGTAAAGGCATATGGAATCCCTGGGGCTTGCGCCAAGGGTTTAATTTGGATTTTCCATTGTGGTTTAAATTATATTAACGATATAGTCATTGATTTTTTCGTCCATAAATATGTCGCAAACATAGTCTTGAATTTCTAAGAGGCTGTCGGCTGTAGTAACCGGCTTCAAGCTTTCAAGAGGGCTTGATTTTCTGTATCTTTTAAGCATATCGGATTCTTCGGAATGAGTTGGGTATCCAAGAGAGAGCTTCATGAAAAATCTGTCAAGCATAGCTTCGGGAAGAGGGTATGTTCCCACATACTCAATGGGATTCTGAGTAGCCAGAACCATAAATGGCTTTGGAGCGGGATAAGTTTTTCCGTCAACAGTAACCTGATTTTCTTCCATAACTTCGAGCAGGCTTGACTGAGTTTTCGGTGAGGTTCTGTTTATTTCGTCGGCCAGAACGATCTGACTCATTACTGCGCCCTGGCGGTATTCAAAATCGCCGGACTTTTGATTAAATACAGAATAGCCCGTAACGTCTGATGGTAGTATGTCAGGAGTAAACTGTATTCTTTTGAAAGAACAGTCAATGGAACTTGCAAGGGCGGAAATGAGGCTGGTTTTTCCAACGCCGGGAACGTCCTCTATTAGAATATGGCCCTTGCAGATAAAGGCGCACAGAACAAGCTCTATAACGTTGCGCTTTCCTATAATAACTTTTTCTATATTTTCTGCTATATCGCTTAAAATTCTACTATATTCTTCCATAATTCCTCCGATTCACAATTATAGTTCTGGTTATATTTTGTTATTCTACTCCACTAGAATTATAACACATTATAAGAAATTATGAAACAAAAATTTTTCTTATTTTTATAAGCCTATATAAAAAAGCTTACAGAAAAAGGTAATCCCTTTTCTATAAGCTTTAAAATTATCTTTTTGTAATATTTTCCTTAACTTTAGCTGATTTTCCAACTCTGTCGCGGAGATAGTAAAGCTTCGCTCTGCGAACCAAGCCGTGACGGACAACTTCAATTTTTTCAACTCTGGGCGAATGAACGGGCCATGTTTTTTCAACGCCAACACCGTAGGAAATACGTCTGACGGTGAACGTTTCTCTGGAGCTTCCGTTTTGTCTCTTTATGACTGTTCCTTCAAAGACCTGAAGTCTCTCTTTTTCGCCTTCAACTATCTTTGAATAGACTTTAACAGTATCGCCTATGCAGAAGTTCGGAACATCTGCCTTCATCTGGGCGTCTTCGATTTCTCTGAGAATGCTCTTATTCATACAATTCCTCCTTCCCACCATAGATGTTCGTGCCTGATTCCCGAAATGGGATAATCATTATGGCAGAGGACCATCCGTACTCACAAATATGGATTATAACATAGATAAATAATCTTTACAACAAGTTTTTAGTTAAAATTTTGAAAATATTCTTCTTTTGTCATAGAATAAATAATTCTGTCTTCAACCTGACCGTTAAATGTTGTTACTGCGTGGCGGACATGACCTTCACGGAGGAAGCCGCATTTTAAAATAACGTTTTTAGATCTTTCGTTATCGGGCCTGTGGGCAACGCCTAAAATATCTAGCTCTAAGCCAGTAAAAGCAAATTGAATAGCGGCTTTTGCGGCCTCTGTCATTAAACCTTTTCCCCAATAATCTTCTGATAATACATAACCCAATGACCTGGATTTGACCCTTAGCCTGTGATTGTCCTCATGAAGACCAATTCCACCAACAACTTTTCTGGATTCTTTTATTTCCATTGCCCATATATCATCAAGACTGATAAATTCTTTTAAAATGGAGAGGGATTCTTCTTTTGATTCATGGGGTTTCCAGCCAGCATTAAGACCCACGTTCGGCATACTGGCATATTCAAAAAAGTCATCTAAATCGGATTCTTTAAAAGGGCGCAATATAAGTCTTTCTGTTTTTAAAGTTTTAATATCGAACACTCCATAACAAAAGTGGAAAATGAACAAGCCTATAAGCCGGGTTTTGTAAAAAGTGTCAAACACTTTCCGATAGCCATCTATCTAGCCTTTTTGTTACCAAAAAGGTCAAGCGGTACTACCAA
>CAYLSP010000317.1:0-2138 GCA_964385935.1 uncultured Defluviitaleaceae bacterium | reverse complement strand
TGGACTTTGACACAACGTCTAAAAAAAACGGCCACGCCAGAATTATTCAACAGTTTTCCGATAAAAAAGCCGATATATTGATTGGAACACAAATGATTGCTAAGGGTCTGAACTTTCCCGGAGTTTCTCTTGTGGGCATTGTTGCCTCCGATTTATCGCTTAATTACGGCGACTTTCGTTCAGCAGAAACAACCTTCCAGCTTCTGACCCAGGTTTCGGGAAGGGCAGGAAGGGCTGAAATATCCGGAAAGGTTTATATCCAGACCTATAATCCAGAGCATTATGCCATAGAATTCGCCAAAACAGCCGATTATGAAAGTTTTTATGAACATGAAATCGCTATAAGGCGGCAAATGCAATATCCGCCCTTTTCACACCTTTTTTCAGTTATGTTTTACGGAGAAAAGGAAAAGGAAATTATAATGCTTTTATATAAGCTTTTGGACATTATGAAGCGGTATAACAAAAACGGACAGTTCGAGCTTTTAGGCCCTGCTCCCGCCGCCGTTTCAAAAGTCAATAACAATTATCGCTGGAAAATTATTGTTAAATGCCTTGATGAAGAAAAGATTAGAAACTATGTGATTTTTTGCATGGATAAACTTAAAAATATATATGGAAAAACCCAGGGGATAAGCGTTAATTTGTCTCTTAACCCCTCTGTCTTATTATAAAGGAGTATGAATTATGGCTTTAAGAAAATTAAGATATGAATCAGATGAAGCTTTAAGAAAAGTTGCAAAGCCCGTTAAAGAAATAACTGAAAGTATTCAGGTTCTTCTTGACGATATGGTTGAGACTATGCGGCACAAAGAAGGAGTGGGGCTTGCCGCGCCTCAGGTTGGGGTTTTAAGGCGGGTTGTTGTTATAGAGTATAAGGACACGCTTTATGAGCTGATTAATCCCGAAATAATTGAAAGCTCTGGTTCACAGAAAAAAAGCGAGGGTTGTTTAAGTCTTCCGGGAAAATCTGGGATTGTAGAACGCCCTGAATATGTTAAAGTTAAAGCCCTAAACCGTCTTGGGGAGGAAATCGTGATTGAGGGAACAGAGTCTCTTGCGAGAATCTTCTGCCACGAGTTGGATCATCTTGATGGAATTTTATATACCGATAAAGCGATCAGCATGGATGACGACGAAAACTATGAAGACGATTATGAAGATGAATAAGAGGTAAATCATGAAAATAGTGTTCATGGGGACGCCGGAATTTGCCGCTAAAATCCTTTCAGAACTTTTAAAGGCTCACGAAGTTGTTTGCGTTTGTACCCAACAGGATAAACCACGGGACAGGGGGAAGAAAATTCAAAAATCCCATGTTAAGCTAATCGCTGAGGATTTTGATATCCCGGTATTTCAGCCTGAAAGAATAAAGTCACCGGATTCCGTTAATTTTTTGAAAAATCTTAATGCAGATATGTTTATAGTGGCCGCATATGGCCAGATTTTAAGCCGGGAAATCCTTGATTTGCCGGCTCAAGGCTGTATAAACGTCCACGCATCTCTTCTGCCAAAGCTCAGAGGCGCTGCGCCCATTCAATGGGCTATAGCGAACGGCGACGAAAAAACGGGAATTACTATAATGAAAATGGACGAAGGCCTTGATACAGGGGACATGCTCTATAAGGCAGAACTTCCCATAGGTATAAATGACACAGGAGGTACTCTTACAGAAAGTCTTGCAGTTCTTGGGGCAAAAACACTGCTTTATTACCTTGAGAATTTTTCGTCGCTAAAAGGGGAAAAACAGAAAAATGAAGAATCCACTTATGCGCCCCTTTTGAAAAAGGAAATTGGTGAAATAAATTGGAATGAAGCCGCCAAAAAAATTCTTGATAAGATTCGTGCGTTTGACCCCGTTCCGTCCTCTTTTACTACTTTTGAAGAAAGTGTTATAAAAATATGGAAGGCAGAGGACGTTTCTGAGGAGTTTCAAAATATTGCGGCTAGGTGTGGCGAAATATTAGCTATTATAAAAAACCACGGCTTTGTAGTAAAAACCGGCGCAAACGGCGCTGTTTTAATAACGGAAGTTCAGGGACAGGGCAAAAAAAGAATGAGTGCGCCGGATTTTCTTAGGGGATTTAGTCTTAATCAGGGAGACTCATTTTTATAGGGGTGATATGAATGAAAAAATT
>CAYLSP010000316.1:0-2146 GCA_964385935.1 uncultured Defluviitaleaceae bacterium | reverse complement strand
AAACCCTTTAATAATGATTTTATAGAAAATTTATTTTCGTAAAAATAGACAAAGACAACATATAAATAAACAGGCGTAAACATAAGAGCCTGAGGTTTTATTAATACTCCAAGAGTAAACAGTAAAAGTCCGTAGATAAACTTTTTATCCAGAATGAAGTAAATTGAAACAATTACGACAAGGGTCAGTATCGAGTCAACCTGTCCCCAAACAGCTGAATTAAGTATTGCGGCGGGGTTCAGGACATAGAGAAGAGCCGCTATTAAAGGAGTATAAACAATAGCTTTTTTAAAATAGGAGGAATCTTCTTCTTCATCGGGAAGATAAAGCTTTGTTCCTATTTTGTAAATAAACACAGAAGCTATAATATCAGCTAAAATGGCGGGGAGCTTTATGAGAATTTCTCCTGTTAAAGAGCTGATATCTATATGCAAAACATTTCGTATAGCCCCAACAAACCACAGGACATACATATATCCGGGAGGATAATCAGTAAAAACCGGGTTGCCTAAATTGTCAACCGCTCCATAAAAACTCCCCATCCCGTTTTTAAAAAGCATTTCAGACCAGCTATAAAAACAGGACATATCCGTGGGGTGTTGAGCTTCAAATATAACACCTATAAATCTTATAAGCATTCCCATGAAAATAATGAATAATATGTTATCCGAATGAAACCTTTTCTTTTCCTTAAAAGAAAAGGCAAAAAGCAGGATGAGCATTGGAATAATGTATAATGCGACGGATAAAATCATGAGTAATCCCCCAAAACTTTATTTTTGTAAAAACTCAGTATATTTTTTTATATAGGCGGCGCCCACAGCGGAAACGCCTGTATGAGTGCCGATAGTTGTGCCTACATTAGCAATGGGAATCGAAACCTCAATCCCATATTCTCTTTTTAATAATTCTTTTAAGTCAATACAGTCGCAAATAGAATCGGATTGTGTTAAAATATAGTCATAAGAGGAGATGTCGTCTTTAACGTCCTCATAGAGTAGTCTGGCTACATCGGCAATGGCCTTTTTCCTTCCCCGGACTTTTGAATGGGGTTTTAGTTCTCCATCCGCTACCATAATAATGGGCTTTATATTAAGAAGGCTTCCGAGGAAAACTGAAACGAGACCGAGACGTCCCCCGCGCCTTAAATGCTCTAGGGAATCGATAGTAAAGTATAGTTTTGCCGTTAGCTTTAGTTTTTCAAGAATTTCAGCGGCTTTTTCGATTTTTATTCCGGCGATCGCCATTTTAGCGGCTTCATAGACTACCATGCCCTGCCCTGATGTGGCCTGAATGGAATCTATTACAAATATTTTTCTGCTTTTATATTCTTTTTCCAATACTTTTTTGGCGTTAACAGCCGAAAGATATGAACCGGAAAATTTTTCAGTCAGACAAATACATATTATATCAATGCCGCTTTCTAAAACTGGGCGAAATGCGTTAATATAATCATTAGTTGGCGGCAGAGAAGTCTTTGAAAACACGGATAAATCAGACAATTTTTTATAAAATTCGGAGGCGGTTATTTCTTCATTTTCTTTATAATAATTAACTCCGTCGAAAGAGACGTAAAAGGGAATTAGTTTTATGTTAAGCTGTGAAACAAGGTCTAAGGGCAAATCGCATGAGCTGTCAGAAAACACTTGAAAAGCTGTCATACTAACCTCCTGAGTTTGGTCTAAAGCATTCCAGTTGTTGGAAGCGTAATGTAACAATTTTAATATGAATACATGTCTATGTCAATTAAAAATAAGGTGATGATTTGGGGAAAGTGCTTGTTGTTGCGGAAAAACCCTCCGTTGGACGGGATATTGCAAAAGTTCTGGGCTGTTCAAAACGAGGTGACGGATGGCTCGCTTCTGATAATTATATTGTGTCCTGGGCCATTGGGCATTTAGTTACGCTGTATGATGCAGAAGATTATGACAAAACATTAAAGAGGTGGATTTTTAATAAATTGCCCATTATGCCGGAAAAAATTATGCTAAAGCCTGTTAAATCAACGGAGAAGCAGTACAATATTCTAAAGGCTCTTTTTGAATCAGAAGAAACGGACGAAATCATATGCGCGACGGACTCAGGTCGTGAAGGTGAACTTATTTTCCGTTATATATATTCATTGACGAATTGCCATAAGCCGGTT
>CAYLSP010000315.1:0-2168 GCA_964385935.1 uncultured Defluviitaleaceae bacterium | reverse complement strand
CCTGTTTTACCATTTTCCTTATTTCTTAATAATTCTACATCATTCTCTGACGGAGTGATATAGGCCGATTTATTGTGTTCATAAATTACCATTCCAGGTCGCGCGCCCGAAGGTTTTTTAACATGTTTTTTTATTACATAATCCACTTGAACCAATGACGAATCCCGCCCTGTGCTAAAAAAAGCGGCAAGATTAGCGGCTTCTTCAATAGTTCTGTCTGGAACCTCTTTGCCAAAGGTTTTTATTATTACATGAGAGCCCGGCATATCTTTCACATGAAGCCAAATATCTGAGTTATCAGCAAATTTTAAAGTAAGCTCATCATTTTGAACATTGTTTTTTCCAACATAAATATCAAAACCGTCCGAGGAAAGAAATTTTGTGAACTTAGTTTTTTTGTCCTTAGAAGCACCTTTTTGTACTTTTTTTCGTTTAATATATCCCTGCTCTGATAATTCTTTTTGGATCTCTTCTATCTCGTTTTCTCCGGCAGCATTTTGAAGAAAAGTTAAAACACTCTCCAAATAAGTGATTTCTTCTTTGTTCTGTTCTATCTGAGCGTTTGTGGCTTCAAAAGACCGCTTCTCCTTATTATAACGTTTAAAATATTTCTGAGCGTTTTCAGAAGGGCTTTTTTGCGGGTCAAGAGGGATTTCAATTTCTTCTGCCGATTCGCTTAAATAATTTATAAGTTTAACGCTCGTCATTCCACGTTTAACCGAATAAATATACGAGGTGAGAAGCTCCCCGAAAACCCTGTACTTGTCCCTTTCAGAAATATCCTCAAGGTTTTTCAGGTGCATATCCATTTTTTTATAACAGCGTTCTACATGATTTTTAACAACTTTTCTGAGATTCAAAGTTTTTTGATTTATTCTGACAATGGAGTCCTTTTTTTGATAATAAAAATCAAGCATTTCCGACACGGAATTAAATTTCATGTTTTTCCCGGGAAAAAGCGACATTCTAACGCAGAAAAAATCCTCCGGCTTTTCATCCGCTCCCAAAATCACAGAAAATTCATAATTCTTTTCTTTCACTTCATTAATTAAGCCTAAAAATTCTGAAAAAAGCCTGTTTTTTTCAGTATCCGTAAGTTCAACGAAGACATCTTTTGTTATTTCGCTACGCCTGATTATTTCCCCGGACATAATGGGGCTTATGCCGTTATAGTTTTTGTAAATGGCGTTTTGTAATTTGCTGGCTTTTGAGGATTCCATAACAGAGAAAAAGTCATTTTTATCAAGTTCATTGGTGTCCTTCACAGATGTTGGTGGCAGAACGTACATTCTTCCGGGCAGAACTTCCCTAAGAGAACTTTTATCACTGGAAACCCGCTTTATTGAATCAATAATTTTGCCGTCGTTATCCGTCAAAATAATATTGCTGTGTTTCCCCATTATTTCGATTATCAGTATTTTTGTCGTTAAGTCTCCCATTTCTGTAGAAGATTCAATATAAATATTTATGATTCTGTCAAAAGCAGGTTGGCATATTTTTGTAATTTTCCCGCCTGCCAAATGTTTTCTAAGCGTCATGCAAAAAACCGGCGCAGTCATGGGGTTTTCTTTTTGAACATTTGTAATATGAACCCGGGGGCAAGTAGCCTGAGCCGAAAGCAGAAGCCGCAAACTTGTTCTAAAGCTTCTGATATTTATATTAATTTCATCAGGCTCAGGCTGATAGATTTTGTCAATCCGCGCACCGAGGCAGATTTCTTCAAGTTCGCTTACGATTGCCGAAACAGCGATTCCGTCTAAAGGCATTTCCCTGCCCCCTAATCATTAAATTTATGCCCTAAGAGTGATTCCCAAAACTTTTTCCATATTATCCAAAATATCGATCATAGAAGCGGAAACCTGTTCCTCTGTCAAAGTCTTATCATTTGAGCGGAAGAATATGCTAAAAGCCACAGATTTTTTGCCTTTTTCAATATTACTTCCTTTATAAACGTCAAACAGAACAACATCTTCTAAATAAATTCCGGCTTTTTCCCTGATTGCCTGCTCAATTTCATAGACAGTTAAGTTCTCATCCACAATCATAGAAATATCTCTTTTCATTCCCGGATATTTTGGCAGCGGTTTAAACTGCGCCACAAGGTTCGCAAGTTCATAAAGGGATTTCATATAAAGCACAGCTGTGTAAGCTTTTGCCCCTATTTCGTA
>CAYLSP010000314.1:0-2184 GCA_964385935.1 uncultured Defluviitaleaceae bacterium | reverse complement strand
TCCTTCATAAACAACGCGGTCATATATTTCGTCAGAGAATATGATTAAACCATGCTCGCGGGCAACGTCAACAATCTGTTGAAGCACGTCCACAGAATAAAGCGCGCCGGTAGGGTTATTTGGGTTGATTATAACAATTCCCTTTGTACGGCTGGTTATTTTCTTCTTTATGTCAGCTATGTCAGGATTCCAGTCGGCCTGTTCGTCGCATATGTAATGAACAACTTTTCCGCCGGCTAAAGTTGCCGCTGCTGTCCAAAGAGGGTAGTCAGGAGCAGGAATAAGAATTTCGTCGCCGCTGTCTAAAAGAGCCTGCATACACATTGTAATAAGCTCGCTGGCACCGTTTCCTGTATAAATATCTGATTCGTCAATATTAGGTAAATTTTTGCCCTTATGATACTCCAAGATAGCCCTACGAGCTGAGATTATGCCCTTTGAGTCGGAATAAGCCTGTGAATTGCGTACATTTTCAGTAAGAGCCTGAAAAAGATCTTCCGTTGCATTAAATCCAAAAATAGCTGGATTTCCTACGTTAAGTTTGAGAACCTTTTCGCCGTTAGCCACCATTTTATCCGCTTCTGCCGGAACAACGCCGCGAACTTCATACTTAACGTTGTTAAGCTTCTCGGCCTTCATAAATTCTTTCATGTTTTTCACCCTCCTGAGAATAAATGAGTAAAACTTTCACCCTCATGATTATACCACTCACGCATAAAAAAAGCAATCCCAATCCGTAACCGTTTCATAAACCGACAAAATGCACAAATTTGATATTTCCTCATGAAACAGATGAGGCGCAAAAAAATATTACTTGACAAAACCCGATAAAATAGGTATTATCAGTATGCATCTTGTTGTGGACGATTAGCTCAGCTGGAAGAGCACTTGCTTGACGTGCAAGGGGTCAGCGGTTCGAGCCCGTTATCGTCCATACAAATAAGCGCCGCCCGCTTATTTAACACCCTCCGAGTCAGCAGTGAAAGCTGTCACTATGAGGGTGTTTTTATGAGCATATTTACGCGTGAAAAAAATTCTCTATCTCATTAATTATGTTATTAGTTCCGTTTCTGTCCACAAGACCTGAGATTTGTTCTTTAATGTATATTACTTTCTCCGGTCGATTAATTAAATTTCTAACGGTTTTGTAAATACTGAGGGCGGTTATTTCAGTATGATAGCCCAAACATAGTGGAAGATTCAGGCTTTTGAGATAATCCCAGAAAAAAATCTGATTCTCTGCTTGGATTGCAAACAGCGAGACTACGCCTAACGCAAATAATTCCCTGGCTGTACCTCCCGCAGCCGAAATGGCCAAATCTGACATTGACATTAACTCAGCAATATTTGATGGATTTTCATATATTTTTACATTCCCAAGACATTTTGCCGCCGCCTTTTTAATGTCTTCAATGCTTTTCATTAAAGGGCCGTAGATTACCGTTATATCAATATCAGGAATATTCGCTATCCCTTCCAAAACTCTCGGCGTAAAATTATTAACATCAGAACCGCCCATGGTTACAAATATTTTCTTTATTTCTCCATTAAATTCAGAATGGTAAGCCGTCATAAATTCATTTCTTAATATGCTGTATTTCCCGCCCAAAAGTTTAAGTACACACTTGCTGTTATCGTACTTTCTTTTTTCTGCACCTAAACTGCAATTAATAATAATATCGCAGTCATAGCTGTAAAGCTCTTCGTCGTCAATAACCGCAACAATACAGCCTGATGATTTAGCTATTTTAAAATAATCGTCATTAAGCCAATAGGAATCAATAAATAAAATGTCTGTTTCAAGGCTTTTAACATGCTGGGAAAGCTCTCTTGCCTCAGATTTTAAATCTTCTTGCATTAGAGGAATGGTTTCAAAACCCTTCATCCTGAGCCAGTTAATACCCTGCTGCTTTGTATGATGGCAATAAAATTTCACATTGCCGCCCTTTTCAATAAACTTCTCGGCAAGAACGCTGCATCTCATTAAATGCCCAAGTCCTATTTCCGAACCGCCGTCCGCTCTAAACGCAACCTTCATTTCACCAAATCCCAACTGAGAGGAGTTCCCATTTTAGCATCACGAGCCGCCCGTTTCCCTAAAATTTCATGGTAGTGCCTTGTACTTAACCCATATGAAGGTCTTACGGATTTTGTATTTTCGGGCGTAAACACCTCGCCCTTTTT
>CAYLSP010000313.1:0-2211 GCA_964385935.1 uncultured Defluviitaleaceae bacterium | reverse complement strand
CTCTCCCGGCCGCATTCCGGTCAACATCAGAACCGTTACAATTGGCTTTAGCAATTGGTCGTTTTCAAGTTTTGAAAGAACTTCGCATCTTAATTCTGGTGTTAGAGCAAGAGAATCCCGATCGGCATCGTCTCGGTCGTTGGCTCGGATTTTAATGCTCTCCAGAGGATTTTCCTTGACAAGCCCCTGCTTTATTAAATATTGATCGTAGAACTGATTGAGGATTTGCTTTATATGTTTTATCGACTGCAAGCAAAGCCCCTTCTTTTTGAGCCCATTGAAAAATCGTTGTAGCCTGAACAAATCCAAATGTTGAACTGAGATGCTGCCAAGCTCAGGCTTAATATGATTCTTCATATAATTTCTTAGCTTTTCAGATGTTGATGAACTAATAACCGGTTCCTTAAAGGTTATGTACCATTCTTCAAGCAGCGGATAAAGTAGCTTCGTGTCGTTAGCTGCAAAAGAGGAATAGCCATTAGCAAATACCTCATGGGTGTACTCAGTTAGTTTTTTAGCAACTTCCTGTCTGGAATTGCCATAGGCATATTTAAATATCGCCTTACCCTTGTCACTATACCCTACTGTTACCTGCGCGCACCAACGCCCATCCTTGCGTTGAAAAATTGAACCTTCGTTATTCCCTCTGCGTCCTGATTTCTTTTATACGGTTTTTAATTGCCGTGGCATAAAATCTTCTCCTTTCCATAGCAATTCAGTTTTACATATGTAAATTTGTTCTCTGAAAACGCGTTGAACCTTCGCGATTTCAGCTCCAAATTTACTAATAAAACTAGGAATTGCTCTTAATGCCACATAAATAGTCCTGTGACATATTTTATATGTTCGATTTTATTTGTCAAAGGTATTCAAATACGCTGCATAAGTTGCCTTTTGATGGCGAATTGAATTCGATCTCCGGAAGTCTGATGTCTTTTCTGCCACCTGAGAAGAATATTGATTTTAATAGTTTGCTCACATCTTTTGAAATGCTTTTTTATTCATCAACCAGAAAAGCAAAAATAGGCGAGCAACTTTTTTATGACTCGCTCTGGTTTCTGCTTGGCTCGTTAGCAGAGACCCTTATGAACAGAGACCGGTCTGGTGTCGGCTTAATACCGCCTAAAGACCGGCCTTTGTATATTTAACACCGACTCTAAAAACTAAATAATTGATATACACCACAGTGTGCCGCTAGAATTTCATTTGAGAAGCGACTATGTTATTTGTGGTTTAATGTGTTAGTGGATAGTCCGCTTATTTTAGAAATAAAAATAGCGCACTATCCATTTTTTATTTGTAGAGAATCTCTTTATAGCAATGCCTCAGGTTGCCGTTCACCGCCGCCCTCCAATCAGTTTTGATCCAAAAAACTGATTGGAGGAACGGATATGTTTGAGGTAAATAATCCTTATACCCTGCGAGCGGAGATTATTGAGGGTATACCACGTTACTATGTTTCCTTTACGGATGGACAAGCTATACAGCGTGAAACTGAAGTTTCAAGGCCGGTCTATCTTGAGTTTCTTAGATTTATTAAAGTGGAGCGTAATTTACGGCGTTCTGACGAGCGAAATATTGAGCAGTTAGATTTATCAGATGAAGTGCTTTACAACCGGGCGCTAATTCAGCCAAAGAGTGTCGAGGAAACAACCTTTGACAGCCTTCGAAACGAACAATTGCGGCTTGCTATTCAACAGTTGCCCGAAATTCAGCGACGGCGATTTGTTTTATACCATGAGTTTGGACTTACATAGAGATACCACCGTGAGTAGGCTATGCAAGAAGTCTACTTCTGCTACTAAATACGCACAATTATTTCTGAAATAGGTGTTAATTCCAACTCATAAGAGCTCATTAGTAACAAGCGCAGAGTTCCTCTTGGTGTCCGCAAAGCACGACCAACATCGCTTGGCCGCCAGGGGCATTCCAAATCATGGAGTGCAATGAGCCGGTCTTGACAATTTGTACCTGCCCCCATTTTCTGCGTACTTCCAATTAAAACACGCACTTGCCCCTTGCGGACTTTGGCGAAAAGCTCCTTTTTCTTAACCTCTGTATCTGCGTGATGGATAAAGGCTATTTCTTCGGCGGGTACGCCTTTTGCAAGCAATTTAGCCCTTATATCATCATAGACGTTAAATTTGCCGTCGTTTTTAGGTGTAGACAGTAGCGATAGGTAAGGTTTTGATATTATCTCCACCTTTTCCC
>CAYLSP010000312.1:0-2218 GCA_964385935.1 uncultured Defluviitaleaceae bacterium | reverse complement strand
ATAATTCCATCAATTAAAAATGCTACAAATTTTTGAGGAACTTCAATTCTTTGTGAAACTCATAAATTCGTTGCGTTTTTTTAGTGAATTTCTTTAGTTCATAGAAATTTCCTTGCCCTTATTTATAGCGTTAACATTAATGTCTATTAAGCTGGCCTTTTTACCGCCAAATTTATCTTTAAGAGCCGCTACTATAGCGTCTTCTGAAACGCAGTTAATAAGTCCATTAAGTGCTCCAAGGGCAACCATGTTAGCTACTTTCTCGTTATTAAGTTCATTTGCGACCTTTGAGCAGTCGATTCCAACATAATTTATATCAGTTCTTGAATGTTTTGATGTAACGAGAGCGGAATGATAGACCAGATAACCGCCTGGAGCTACAATCTGCTCAAACTTGTCAAAAGACGGCTGGTTCATAGCAACAACTGCATCTGCCTTCACAATAATCGGGCTACCTACTTGCTTTTCTGAAACAATAACGAAGCAATAAGCCGCGCCGCCGCGCATTTCTGGACCATAAGAAGGCATCCATGTTACAAATTTATCTTCCTGCATAGCAGCATAGGCAAGGAGCTGACCACAAAGGAGCATTCCCTGTCCGCCATAGCCTGAAAAAATAATTTTATGCATTAGAGCACCTCCTTAGTAATTCCAAGAGGGAATTTCTGCGTCATGACTTCATTAACCCATTTTAATGAGTCAACAGGAGTCATGCGCCAGTTTGTCGGGCAGGTTGACAGAACTTCAATTAATGTGAAGCCCTTATTTTCCATTTGTAGTGTAAATGCCTTTTTAATTGCCGCCTTAGCATGTTTTATGCTTTTTACATCACAGACTGAAACTCTTTCAATATAGCAAGGTCCATCGATAGTGGCCAGAAGCTCTGACATTTTCAGAGGATTTCCGTTGACTTTTGGGTCTCTGCCGTGAACAGAGGTTGTAGCTGTCTGTCCGATAAGAGTTGTGGGAGCCATTTGACCGCCAGTCATGCCATAAATTGCGTTATTGACGAATATTGTTGTGAAATTTTCGCCTCTAGTTGCAGCGTGTATTATTTCGGCAGTTCCGATTGAAGCTAAATCACCGTCTCCCTGATAAGTAAAGACAAGCTTATCGGGGTGAACTCTCTTAACGCCTGTAGCAACGGCAGGTGCTCTTCCGTGAGCTGCTTCTTGCATGTCACAGTTAAAATAGTCATAAGCTAAAACGGCGCAACCAACCGGAGCGATGCCGATACAATCGTCCTTTAGCCCCATTTCTTCAATACATTCACCGACTATGCGGTGAATAATTCCATGGGTACAACCGGGGCAATAGTGGAAATCGACATCGGTTAACATTTCAGTTTTTTTAAATACCTGTTCCATTACAACGCCTCCCCGATTTTTTTAATTTGTTCATATATTTCATCGGCAGTTGGGATGATTCCGCCGGTTCTTCCGTAAAAATGAACTGGAATTGAGTCACCTACGGCTAACTTAACGTCCTCAACCATTTGTCCTGCGGACATTTCGACAGTTATGGCACACTTTTTGCCATTTGCGCATTCTTTAAGCTGGTTATATGGATATGGCCAGAGTGTTAACGGATTAAATAATCCAATTTTCTTGCCGTTAGGACTTGGATATTCATCAATAACGGAACGGACTATGCGAGCAATTGTTCCATAAGCCACGACTAATATGTCGCAGTCATCCACTTCATAAGTTTCAAACAAAATTTCGTTTTCTGTTATTTTCTTATATTTTTCCTGCAAATGATGATTCATTCTTTCAAGCTTTGCAGCGTCTAAGGAAAGTGAATTAATAACGGCTCTTGGGCGTGATTTATCCTTCCAGCCCACAGTTGCCCAACTCTTGTCAAATTGTTTAGGCTCTTTCTGTTCAATAACCACAGGCTCCATCATCTGACCGATAAGACCATCGCCTAATACCATAACAGGGATTCTATATTCGTCTGCTTTGTCAAAGGCCATTTGTGTAAAATCAACAGCCTGTTGTATTGTAGATGGGGCATAAACAAGGCAATGATAATCGCCGTGTCCGCCTCCCTTAGTGGCCTGGAAATCGTCGCTTTGTGAAGGTTGAATTCCACCGAGACCCGGGCCGGCTCTCATTATATTAATAATAACGCAAGGAAGGTTAGAGCCTGCAATGTATGAAATGCCTTCGCATTTAAGTGATATTCCGGGGCCTGATGAACTTGTCATAACTCTTCC
>CAYLSP010000311.1:0-2218 GCA_964385935.1 uncultured Defluviitaleaceae bacterium | reverse complement strand
AAATAAACTACACTGTCATAGGCCGGGTTTGTATCAAACCCTTTTACAGATTTGTTAATTACCCATGTAGATTGGTCATCATAAATATGAAGGAAGTATGCCTTGTCAATCACTTCTTTTTGAATATCCACTAATTTATTTTCAGCCTGCCCCCTGTCAATTGCAACCAATTTATCTGCTTCTTCTATCATTAAATCAAGTTGTGGGTTTTTGATGTATGATAGGTTATATGACGGGCTTTCTTCCGAATGAACCAAACTTGAAAACCAACTCATAGGGCTTGCATAGTCCGGCCACCAATTCATAACAAGTATGTCTTGTCTATCCGAAGAATCTGCATTTGTTGCTTTTTCCCAAACGGAGTCCCAATCTAATTCCTTAATTTCGAGCTCAATTCCAAGGCTTTTGAGATTTGCTTTATACAATTCTGCAAAACCTCTATAATCATCAACCCCCGAAGTAAAAGTCATTTCTAACTTTAAGCCATTTACATCTATGCCCGATTTTACAATATGTTCTTTTGCTTTTTCTAAGCTAAATATCCCCTGTGGGATTTCTTCATTATGCCCCCAAAGCCCGGGAGGTACAAGACCAAATGACTGTGTTGCATTTCCTTCTCTTACATTCTTAATAACTTCATCGTATGGAAACGCATAAGACAATGCTTTTCTGAAATCATTATTATCAAGTGGTGGTTTTTCAGTGTTCATAAACCCAATTGTATTGGACCAAGTTAATTTATTCTCAATAACCAAATTTTTGTTATCTTTCATAGACTTTAAATCGGAGGATGAAAATCTATTAGACACCTGTGCTTTTCCGCTTTCTAGAAGCTGTTTTCTCTCGCTTCCCTCGACGACTTTTTTTATTATGACATCTTTATACTGTCCATCTTTCCAACCACCCCAATAACCGTCAAACTTCTCTAACACAACTTCTTCATCTTTTGTGACTTGTTTGATTTTGTAAGGGCCTGAACCGGCATTATTACCGGCATCAAACCACGCGGCATCTTTGTCTATTGCATTAGGCGAAATGATATATGCCGCATATCCAGATGAAGCAATAAGGTCTAGAGGTGTTGGATATTTCAGCTTAAAAATCACTTCGTATTCACTGGCCACCTCAATCGAATCGACACAATCCCAATTATATGCCGCGCCAAGATTCAAAGTTATGGTTCTATCAATAGACTTTTTAACAGCTTCTGCATTTAACACAGCACCGTCATGAAATGTAATCCCTTTTCTAATATTAAACTCCCATACAAGACCATCTTTGCTTGAAGACCAACTTTCGGCTATTAATGGTTTCAATTCTTGAGTCTTATAATCATATTTTGTTAAGGTCTCATATGTATTTTGTAAAACGATAATGCCATTTGAATACTCGGCACTTGGGTCAAGAGTTATATACGGTTCGGCACTGTAAGCGTAGCAAGCAACATTATTGCTTATAGGTTTTTCGCTATTCATTGCCTCCTTATTTATGTTGCTGCAACCACCAAGTAAAAATATAACCAATATTAAATTAATCCAGATCACAACTCTTTTGTTCATCTCATTACCCCCCTTATTTTTTGTATATATTGGTATTGTAACAAGTCGAATGGAACATCAGCATGTCACATTTGATAATTTATTTATGGATGTTTCGATTATACCGGGTTTAAGCCATTCCGCCCTTAGCCATTCCTCGGCTTTTTCAAATGTACCACCATGACTTAAAAGGCGATAAGTACATAGTAATACAAATATTGAATATCGGGGTTTATTGTGATACACTTAAAAAACTCAGCGTTTATAAGAGCTTCTTGTGTTGATCCCCGTTTTTGAAAGGATAGCAAAAACTTTATTAAGGGATTTAAATTGTTAAGTTTTCATATATAAGGAGATTTTAATGAATGAATTAATAGTAACAAGCCCAGCGTTTGTCGAGGGTGACTGGATACCACTTGAGCATACGGCAAGAGGAAAAGATATATCGCCGGAACTAGACATAGAAGGAATATCTAAAGACGCCGTTTCTTTAGCAATTACTATGGATGATGCGTCACATCCATTATTTCCTAATTATAACCATTGGCTTATTTGGAATGTACCTGTGCAATCCACAATCCCTGCTTTAATTCCAAAAGGGGAAGTTGTGCCTATGTTGGGCGAAGCAATTCAAGGCATCGCTTATGGAAAACACCGATATAAAGGGCCAAAGCCGCCTT
>CAYLSP010000310.1:0-2222 GCA_964385935.1 uncultured Defluviitaleaceae bacterium | reverse complement strand
ATGTTTTTGGAACTTGAGATAAATAAAGCCTCCGGTACTGACAATATATTACTTGAGTCTCCCCCATCATCTTTACCCTATGTAAGCAAGAGTTTGCTGGCACCCGTTTATGAATACATAGAAAAAAATATTTTTGATGATCTATCGCTGAGCCGCGTATCTGCAGCCTGCAACATCAGCGCAAACTATTTGAGCCGGCTGTTCAGTAAGTTCAACGATACTACATTTTCAAATTATGTAAATCAGAAAAAAATAAATTATTCAAAAAAGCTTCTCGTGTCAACTGATATGTCAGTAAATGAAATCGCTTCTCATTTTGGATATAACGATTGCAGTTATTTTATAAAGGTATTTAAAAAGGAACTAGGGATTTCCCCGGCAAAATTTAGGCAACAAAATCAATAACTCGCATTATGTAAGCGTTTTAATAGCTGTTAGAATTAACAAACATTGCCTGCAATAATATATATTGTCCAGCCCCCTCTGCCAACTTGTGCCCGTTATGAAAGCGCCACTCTTGCCGCAAAAAAAATGTAAATAGTAGTATATGAGGTTTAGTGATAACGTCAAATCCGTTACTATCAAACGACATCTTGCCATCAAGCCGTGAAATGCTATTCCTCTGTACCTTAAGCAGAATGATCATGTTATCTTGTGCTCATATATCAAGCTACTTGCAATAAATTTTTTTCCCTACTTTAGGAAGGTCAACAAAAAAATGGACAGATTCTAAGCCACAAGCTCCAATGGTCTGTTTTGTAGGGATTCATAGTAATCTCTTGGAGATAGATATCCCAACCTTTTTTGTGCCCTTCGGCAATTGTAAAGCACCTCTATATAATCAAACGCGGCGGTGCGCACCTGCTCGCGTGTAGCGTAATGTTGCCCGTGAAATCTTTCCTTCTTCATCGTTGCAAAGAAACTCTCCGACCATTCGTTATCCCCGGGCATTCCAACACGGGAGAAGCTTTGCCTGAATCCGTACTGCTTTACAAGTGCTTCAAACACATTCGACGTGTACTGGCTCCCACGGTCGCTGTGAAATATGCATCCCGCCTCAAACCGATATCTGCCCATTATCGACAAAAATGCCTTGATTACAAGCTTCTTTGTCATTCGCTCCGCTGAATATCTCCCCCAGTATCTCACCGCTTACCACGTCTTTCACAACACACAGATACTCAAACCCTTCGCCGCTCCTCACATACGTGATGTCGCTTGCCACCGCTATTCTTGGCACCAGCGGCGTTTCTTTCCTCATCAGGTTTGGGTATCCTTTTCCACGTTCCTTTTTGCTGTTTGTCAGGCTACGGTTACGATGCCGCTTATGGCAACTTTATAAGCCCATCTCTTCCATATGCCGCGCTGCTTTCTCACGTCCCATGTGAGCACCGCGCTGCCATATGATTCCGCATATCCGATCCGGCCCATAGGTTCCCTTGCCTTCCTCCCATATCTCCCGGACTTGCTGCTTTTCCGCCGCATCCTTTCGGATTGTTTTTTCAATTGCCCTTAGCCATCGTTAATATCCGGATTTTGATACCTGTAAAAAACCAGCCCACTCTGCCAAAGTATATTCCGCATGCTCCTTCATTAGCGCAAACCGTTGTTGTGCAGGCTTGCAAAGTAAGCCGTCGCTTTTTTAGCCAAAGCCCACCCTTGAGGTGTAGCATGTACGCTTACATAAGGGCTTTGGCCAGCTCCAGCCCCAACGCTTTGTTTTCTTCCTTCAGCGTTGCGTACTTGGTCTTTTATCCATTGGCTGTATACTTTTTCCGCCAGTGGTACAGCAGGCACACCGAAATCCCCAGGTTAGCCGCCACATCTGTTATCGACTGCGGGCTTGCATAGGAAAACGACACTTCGTTCTTCTTGAAGTCCTCATCATATTTTTTCCGCTACTGTTTATTAGATGTTCCTCCAATACTCGTTTGTATTATCCTAACATCTGTCCATTATTTTAGAGTACTTCCAACCTTACATATTTTTTCTTATGCAAATTATATTATCTTCTCACTTTTTTCGTTATATACATAAAATGGCATATCATTTTTTACAATATGCCATTCTCCTATACACATATTATATTACTTTTTATGGGGAGCCATGGTTGGATGCAATCTTGTGTACGTAGCAAAAAACCTGCGATTTTCATCACAGGCTTTTTAAAATTTGAATCCGGCAGCTACCAATCCTCCCGGGCCGTCACCAGCCAAGTACTT